>NZ_JAMXSI010000007.1:0-209262 GCF_024124705.1 Halomonas sp. Mc5H-6 | reverse complement strand
CAGCAGTGAAACCGCTTCGCGCCGATGGTAGTGTGGGGTCTCCCCATGCGAGAGTAGGTCATCGTCAGGCACCTATACCGCAGAAAACCCAGCCAACCGGCTGGGTTTTTTGTTTTAGGGGTCTCCCATGGAGAGTAGCGGAGAGCCGCCCTCCGGAGCGTCGGCCGGGACATCGTCAGGCACCTATTAAGAAAAACCCCAGTTCCAAAAGGAGCTGGGGTTTTTTGTTATGGGACGAACAAAATAAATCGAGCCTTATAAGTGCTATGATGCGCGTCGATAAAATCAACCAGCGGCTGATACCGTTTGTGATGGGTAAATTTGAGGTGAAGTGGTGAGTGAAACGGTACCTACGTCATGGTTAGTCTATTGCCGTCCTGGGTTCGAGCATGATGCACTGTCAGAACTGCAGCATCACGCCGCCTTGAATGAGATTAACTGTGTACCGTCCTATGGTGAAGGATGGGTAAGTTTAACCCAGGCCGATGGTGAGCCGATCAACGACCTGCATCGCCAGGCCGCGTTTAACAAGTTGATTTTTTCGAGGCAGAGCCTGGCGGCACTGCCGACACTGACGCTATCCCGTGATGATCGTTTGACGCCGATCTTGGAACAGATAAAAGCCAGCCGCTGGAGTTTTGAAGAGATCTGGCACGAAACGCCTGATACCAACGATGGTAAAGCGCTGGCCGGTCTGATCAAGGCGCTTACCAGGCCACTGGAAAGTATGTTGAAAAAACGCGGGGCGTTAAGGCGGAAAGCCGGTGCGCGGCGGCTACATATATTCTGGACAGCGGGTGATAGGGTACAGCTGGGAATGAGCTTTCCAGGTAACAGAAGCGAGCTGATCAATGGTATTCGTCGTCTCCGCTCACCTTCGCGTGCGCCCAGCCGTTCCACATTAAAGTTGGAAGAAGCGTGGCATGAATTCATACCGCGCGAGGAGTGGGATGACCGCCTGGCGGACAATATGCAGGCAGCGGACTTGGGCGCGGCGCCAGGTGGGTGGACATGGCAGCTCGTTCAACGGGGCATGTACGTTTATGCCATCGATAATGGGCCCATGGATAAACAATTGATGGCGACAGGGCAGATTGATCACCTTAAGGAAGATGGTTTTACCTGGGAGCCGCCGCAGCGTCTGGATTGGCTGGTATGCGATATTGTTGATAAACCGGTACGCGTCCTGGCGATGGTCGAGCGCTGGTTAACGCGAAAATGGTGCCGCGAGGCCATCTTTAACCTCAAGCTGCCAATGAAGAAGCGCTGGGAAGAGGTATCACGTTGCCTGGCGATGTTGGAGAGCTCATTATCCCAGGCAAGCGTGTCAGCAGATATTGCGTGCCGCCATCTCTACCATGACCGCGAAGAAGTGACAGTGCACGTAAGGCTGAAGCATTGACGCCAAGCTGATTTAGGGCCTGTTGACTTAGTAACTGGCTTCATAAATTCGAATTGTTTCATCTTCTGTCAGAAGCGGTAGAATTTGCTGCATTGCGTTGGCACGCGCTTCACTGTTATGCCATTCATTCCAGGCACGCAGGTTGCGCCATTTGGTAATCATTAAACGGCGGTCAGTGTGGCCAAGTTCAACAAGGCTTTCGCCGCCGACAAAGCCGCGAGCGCCCAATGAAGCCCGCATGGCCTCGCGGGCGGCCTGTTCATATTCTTCTTCAAGGCCGGGCATAATTCGCCGTTCAATGATGATTTTGATCATAGGTTAAGTCTCAACTCCGAGGGTATCGATGTCTGACATTATAAAGGATGCGCCACATCACGATGCGCTATTGGATACCAGTGGCCTTTATTGCCCCGAGCCGATCATGCTGATGCACAATAAAGTCCGCGATATGGCCTCTGGCGATATATTGAAGGTCATTGCAACAGATCCAGCAACCACCCGTGATGTGCCTAAGTTCTGTCAATTTCTAGGCCATGAGCTATTGCAGCAAACTTCCGATTCTGACCAGTATTGGTACTTTATACGCTTGGCATAGCCGATGCGGGGTCGCGCGGGTTATTTTGATAACCCGTGCGCCCTCTTATTTCTGTGGCAACACGACCATGGCCAGTGCGTCAAGGGTAGCGGGGTCTTCCTCAAGAATGCGATTGGCAATATGGCGCTGAAAGAAGTAGACGCTCTGATGCATCGACTTTGCGCTGTATAGGCAGTCATCCCCCAATAAGATGGGTGTCATTGTTGCTTTATCTTCATCAGCAAGCAGAGCATCAATGCTACCGTCGCTATAA
Organism: Halomonas sp. Mc5H-6; assembly: GCF_024124705.1. Taxonomy (NCBI): domain Bacteria; kingdom Pseudomonadati; phylum Pseudomonadota; class Gammaproteobacteria; order Oceanospirillales; family Halomonadaceae; genus Halomonas; species Halomonas sp. Mc5H-6. Next base: position 207,012 of record NZ_JAMXSI010000007.1, on the reverse strand, counting down.
AGTCGCCAGCCGTAGACGGGCTTCATATGCCAGGGACTATCGGGCTGGTTCATGCATAAGGCATGGGTGCCTAACGTATCGGGCAATTGCTGGATAAGGGTGATATCACCTGAAGGTTCGTACTCGAAATACTCCGCGGCGGAGGCAAGCTCATCGGCTTTGTGGTCTGGCGGCGAGGTGAAGATTTCTTCCGTTTCAGGGTCGCGATAGCCAATAAATCGCCCATCTTCATGACGGTGAAGTTCATGGCAATCGGTTAGCTGCTCCATCCACGGGACTAAACCGACGACATTGCCGTCCTCCCTGAGGCCCCAGGCAAGCAGGGGCATTCCATAATAGCTGTCCGGATCCGACGCCAACTGATATACCATTTCCAACCCATCCAGCTCTGGCGCTAGACGCACAAGGGTCTTTTGCGCCAGTTGACGCTGACGTACAGAATCCAGGTCGATGACCTGGGCAGAGCGGGGTGACAGGGGTGCGCCCATAGAGTCCCTCCTTCGTACTGCGTGGCCACGACATTGGCAAACCAGACGTGCATCTGTTCGCCGCATACTTCACCAATAGCACAGGTTGGCTCGAAGGTTAAGGGTAAACGACGTTTTAATTAGACGCGCAATTAGAAAATTGAGCCCTTGCGCGCTCATGGGATTTGATGGCGGCCTGATAGCGTTGCCAGGGGGTATCGGGCGCCTGCAGTGATAGCCAACTGGACTGGTAAGCCTGTATTGCCTCGGGCGCGGCGATGGGGTGGCGTTCGATCACGCCATTGACCGCGGTCAACCATCGCCTGGCCACATTAGACAGGTCGGCCAGATGTTGCTTGTTCCATCGAGGGAGGCAGGTTTCGTCTGGTCTGGCATGCTCATTCAGGTATTTGCTGGCGTCTTCAAGCCGTTGAGCCGCCAGCATGAGCGTGCGCAACATCTCGGCGGTCAAAGGGCGCGTGCGTAGCCTATTAAGTTGTTCTTCCAGTCTTGATGAGTCCTGCTGCCAAGCGAGGCTGAATTGATGCTCCACCATTTGCTGCAGGTAGCGCACGGCTTCAAGCTGGGGCTCAATCGACGGCATGGCGTCGATCTTCAGAGGGTGACTGGCCCGCGCAAAACTGTCGGTCCATTCGTCAGAGTCAAAAATGGCATTCCAACTGACATAGGGCAGCTGCGCTGTTTTGGTATGCATCAGTTGATTCAGTCGTTCACGGTTTTCTGCACTCAGTGCGTCAGGAACATCGCTTGTCCAGCATAACGTTAAACGTTGCCACAGCGTTCGTTCATAAAGCCATTGCTGGCTGGGTGGAGCGACCTTGCCCAGTTGATTATTGCGGGCGGCGACGAGGGATGTGATCTCGCATTCGCGCAAGGCATAGACGTTGAGCAGTGAGTCGCGGGTTTCTTCGATGTCGAACAGGCGCGCTTCACGAGCCGGAAACGCACCGATATTAGGCGGTGGGTGCGTCTCGACAGGCCCATCGGCCAATGCGCTTTCAAGCTGCTGGTGGTAAGCCTCCCAGGGCGCCTCTGCCTGATGCGGGTCGGCGCAGCCGAGCAGCGTCAAGGGTAAAACCCATATCCAGTCAAAGCGTTTCATGCTGACTCCTGATAGCAGAGGTGCGTCGGCTTATGACGTGCAGCCGCCAGGCCAGAAGCAAGGCAGCAGTGCTCAAGCCCGCAATCAAGCCGATCCAGTAGCCATGCACGCCCAGTGGGCCAAAGGCATTGCCCAGCCCTTGCGATCCCAGCCAGTGCCCCCCGCCGAGGCCCACCAGCCAATATGACAATACCGTAATGACCATGACGATCCGCGTATCCTTATAGCCCCTGAGGGCGCCCGCCAGATTTACCTGAAGCGAATCGGAGAGCTGGAAAATGGCCGCCAGGGCAATAATCGAGAGTGCCAGTGACTGTATGGCTTGATTGGACGTGTAGAGCGCAATGACAGGCGCGGCTGTTGTCCATAGCAGCAGACTATTCAAAGCAGCGACAATGACGCTGATGATAATACCGTTCCAGGCCACACGGCGGGCATGTGACATTCGTTGTTGCCCTAGCGTATTCCCCACACGGACGGTTAGCGCCATGCTAAGCGACATGGGCAGCATAAACAGAATAGTGGTGTAACTCAGAGCGATCTGATGGGCGCCGACGGTGACTTCGCCAAAGCTGGCTATAAATAAGGCAATCAGCGTGAACAGGGTAACCTCGACGAAAATGGCCACGCCAATGGGGACACCGACCACCAGGAGTTCCTTAATGCCGGGCCAATTAGGAAGCGATAAGCGCTGCCACAATGAGATGCCGTGATAATGATTGGTGTAGTGGGTGTAAATGGCCATCGCGATCGCCATGGTCCACATGGACAGCGCCGTGGCGATGCCGCAGCCCAGCGCGCCCAATGCAGGCAGTTGCTGTACTGCGCTGGGCAACCATGGCCCCAGCAGGCTGGCCAAGCCGTCGCCGCCGTTGATCAGTAGGTAGTTGGCAGGTATGTTGACAGCCAAGCCAATCAGACTGATCCATAGGGCAGGCCGGGTATGGTTCATGCCATCCGAAAAAGCCCTGAGCGCCTGGAAAAGGGCGATGCCCGGCATTCCAAAGGCGACGGCGGCGAGATACGCAGCGGAGGCGTGTGCTACCTGCGTTGGCACTTCCATTAGCTCGAAAATGGGCAGTACGCTTACCCAAAGCAGCAGTGCCGCCAACAGCCCCAATACGATGGCAACCCAGAGCCCCTGATGTACTGCGGGTCGAATGGCGGTGTGGCGCTGCCCGCCCAGCAGGTGCGCGACGATGGGCGTCAGGCCCATTAAGGTGCCGGTCATGAACAGCATTAATGGCATCCACAGGCTGGAACCCACCGAGACGGCAGCCAGCGCAGTGGCATCATGGCGACCTGTCATGATGACATCGACCACGCTCATGCCCGCCTGGGCAAGCTGAGCGCCACAGATGGGAAGCGCCAGACGCACAAGTTGGCGCGTTTCAAGCCAGTCAACCGGATTGAATGTTTCCAACACACGACCCACGGGATAACTCCTGAGCAAAGCGGCCCTCAAAGCTCGCTAGATTAGCAGGTATACTGGGCAAAATTATGCTGCTGATGAGGCTAATGTGAGTAACACCCAACCGCAATGGACGCTCGACGAAGTGATGACATTATTCGATGGCGTCTTTTTCGAGCGTTATCAAACCCGCCTGGTAAAAGGGGGGGAGGAACCCCTTTATCGACCGGCTGACGACAAGACGCCTTACCATCAAATTATTTTTGCTCATGGTTTTTTCGCCAGTGCGTTACACGAAATCAGTCATTGGTGTATCGCTGGGACCGAGCGGCGACAAAAAGAAGACTATGGCTACTGGTATTTGCCGGATGGCCGGGATGCTGAACAACAACGCGCATTCGAGCAGTCCGAGATAGCCCCACAAGCGCTGGAATCACTGTTTGCCGAGGCGTGTGGGCGTGAGTTTCATGTCAGCGTTGATAACCTGGGTGGCGATGCCGCGGTGGATCGTGAAGCATTTGCCGAAAAAGTGGCCCAGCGCGCCGCCCGCTACAAGGAAGAAGGCCTGCCAGTACGCGCCAACGCCTTTGCCTGTGCGTTGGCGCGTTACTATCGCCACCAGGATACGCTGACCGAGGCCGTGGCCCATGGGCATGCCGTGCTGGATCGGGCGGGCTCAATGGCGAGCGCTTAATCGTCTTCGGTTAGTCTCTGGTGTAAAGACAGCATGACTTCCAATTCATGTTCGGGCCGCATGGGCTCGAGTCCCAACTCGCTGAATGTTTCCCGGCGCTGGCGATGCCATTCGCCAGGCGTGATGGACGGATAGAGAACCGATGCGGGGGCCAGTTCAACAAAAGGATCGAGTCCATAGGTGTCGAAGAGACGCGCAAGGGCAGCTTCATCATCGCCGTTATCGCTGGTATATAGCGTCGCGGAAAAGTGGTCGTTCTCAAGCTCGCGGATCACTTCAAGGGGGCTTACCCCCAGGCTCTCCAGCTCTTCGATACTGTAGGCACCCATGGCATTGGTATCTTCCTTGATCCAGCTATCGTCCGGGTGGATCAATGTCTGTTTAACTCGACCATCGGTTAGTGACCAGGCAATGGCTAGGGGTAGGCCATCATCTTCGCCTGTCTCAATGGCAATAAACCCTGGATAATCGGCCACGCTAGTACTCCTTTAAAGGTTCCGTGGGAAGGCGGAAAAAACGTTGGGCAGTCTGTGTGGTGGCAGCCCCCATTTCAGCTTCGCTGATGCCACGGCACTCGGCAATTTCCCTGACAATCCATGGCAGCAGGGCAGGTTCATGTCGGCGCCCTTTGAGTTTTGCTGGCAGGTTACGTGGCAGCAAATAGGGGCAATCGGTTTCTACCATCAGCCGGTCAAGTGGAATCTCACCGACCAACGGGCGTAAATGATGGCCGCGCCGCTCGTCACAAATCCAGCCTGTCAGGCCTATATGCAAGTCTAGGTCGAGATAGCCAAATAGCGTATCGCGGTCAGCGGTAAAACAATGCACCACGGCCTGACTGATCTCATCCCGCCAGGCATGCAGCATCTCGCGCATTCGTTGGCCGGCGTCGCGCTCATGCACAAACAGCGGTAAACCGCTCTCGGCCGCCAGGGCAAGCTGTGCTTCAAACGCACGCTCCTGTTCACGGGGCGTCGAGAAATTGCGATTGAAATCAAGCCCGCATTCACCCACGGCAACAACTTCCGGTCTGGCATGCAGCCTGGCCATTTCAGCCGCTATGGCGTTGTTCCACTGGCTTGCATCGTGGGGGTGTATCCCGGCAGTGGCGTAGAGGCCGGGAAAGCGCTTCGCGAGTGACACAGCCTGCTCGGCATGCTCGATGTCGGTGCCGGTAACGATCATTGTGGTGACCTGGGCTGCCTGCGCCCGTTGAATGACGGCTTCCAGATCCCGCCCAAAGCTTTCATGGGTCAGGTTGGCCCCGATATCAACCAGCGGCGCGCTGGACCGGAACTGTAGCGCGTCGGGTAAAAAATCATCGATATAAGCGGTTCCCAAGCGGCACTCCCCTTAATTCGCAAAAGGCGCATTGTAACGTCAGGCGTCAACTGACGGCTATCGGTGGTTCGAGACATAAGGGAATTGTGCCTTATTAACGTTGTCCGCCCAGTCCGCGCATGCGTTACACTGTGCGCCTCATGATGAAGGAGGACACTGCGTGACCCTGTTACGACTCGAACAGCTGCAACTTGCCTACGGCACCCAGGTACTGCTCGACCGCGCCGATCTCACGGTTGAGAGAGGCGAGCGGCTGGCGTTAGTCGGGCGCAACGGCACCGGTAAGTCTACCTTGCTGAAACTGGTCGCCGGCGATATCCAGCCGGACGATGGCTCGATCTGGCGGGCCCCCGGCTTGAAAATCGGCGTGTTAGCCCAGGAACTGCCCGACTCGTCCAGCATGACGATTTTCGACATGGTGGCGCAAGGACTGCTCGAGGCCGGAGAGTTACTGTCGGAATACCAGCATTTGATCAATGACCCCGATCCCGACATGAATCGCATGGCCACCTTGCAAACCCGCCTGGAGGCGATTGATGGGTGGTCGTTCCATCAGCAGATTGACGTGGTGCTGACGCGCTTGGGGTTGCCTCCGGAAGCCGAGATGAGTGCCCTTTCGGGTGGCTGGCGCCGCCGCGTCGCACTGGCCCGGGCGCTGGTTGCCCAGCCTGATCTGCTGCTCCTCGACGAGCCGACCAACCACCTGGATCTGGATACGATTGCCTGGCTGGAAGAGCAGTTGCTCGCATTCAACGGCGCGGTGTTGCTGATTACCCACGACCGGGCTTTCCTCTCCAAACTGGCGACCAACATTCTTGAATTGGACCGTGGCAAGCTTGGGCACTATCCCGGTGACTACGCTGAGTACCAGGCGCGCAAGCAGCACGAGCTTGAAGTGGAAGCCCGGGAAAACGCCGAGTTCGATAAAAAGCTGGCCCAGGAAGAAGTCTGGATTCGTCAGGGAATCAAGGCGCGTCGGACGCGTAACGAAGGCCGGGTGAGGGCCCTCGAGGCGATGCGCAACGAGCGCAGTCAGCGCCGTGAGCGTCAGGGAACGGCCAATCTGTCGGTTGACAGTGGAGAACGTACCGGCAAGCGCGTCGTCAAGCTGAAAGGCGTCAGTCAGCGGTTCGGCGATGACACCATTATCCGCGATCTGAATCTTGAAGTGATGCGCGGCGACCGAATTGGCTTTCTGGGGCGTAACGGGGCCGGTAAAACAACCCTGCTCAAGATATTGCTCGGCGAGATTGAACCGACGGAAGGCACTGTCCAGTTGGGTACCAACCTTAAGGTGGCTTACTTCGACCAGCTACGTGCAGGGCTCGAGCCTGAGAAAACGGTCTACGACAACGTTGCCCAGGGAAGTGATCGAGTCAGTGTCGGTGGTAAAGACCGCCACGTGATGAGCTATCTGCAGGATTTCCTGTTCACCCCCGACCGCGTCCGCCAACCAGTAAAAGCGCTCTCGGGCGGCGAGTCCAATCGTCTGTTGCTGGCCAAGCTGTTCACCCAGCCCGCCAATGTGTTGGTGCTCGATGAGCCAACCAACGACCTGGACATGGAAACCCTGGAGCTTCTGGAAGAGCTGCTGCTGAATTTCGAAGGAACGCTGCTGTTGGTGTCCCACGATCGGACCTTTATGGATAACGTGGTCACCAGTATGCTGGCGTTCGAAGGTGAAGGCGTGGTGCGTGAATACGTCGGTGGCTATACCGACTGGATTCGCCAAGGGGGCAAGTTGCCACCGGCTCCCTGGGAAGGGGCGGCACGGCAGAACGCCGAGCCGACGGCAACGGTAGCTAAAGAAAAGCACAGCGCAACCGCTGCACCGGCGCAAAAGCCGGTCAAGCTTTCCTATAAGCTACAGCGTGAACTTGATGCGTTACCCGCCGAGATAGAGCGGTTGGAGAACAACGTGGAAGCACTGGAGCAGGAAGCCGCCGACCCAGCATTCTATCAGCAGGACGCGAGCGACGTGACGGCCAAACTGAAGGCGCTTGAGCAGACGCAGCAAGCATTGGATGCGGCCATGGAGCGCTGGATGGCCCTGGAGGCGATGGCCAACGGTGAATAAGCAGCGTGTTGAAGGTGCCGGTATCACCGGCACCTTCAACCGCACCCGGCATTATTCGTCGCTTTCTTCGCCTTTTTTACCCACGCGAACCGCCAGCACATCACATTGGGCACCATGCAACACCCCGGTGGAGGTGGAGCCAAGCAGCAGTGCAAACCCATGGCGTCCGTGGGAGCCGACGACAATCAAGTCAACGCCGTGTTCTTCAGCGAAGCGATGAATTTCTGTATCCGGCATACCCACCACCACGTGTTGATCTGCCTCGGCAATGTGGGGAGACGCTATGTCGGCCAGGCGTTTCTTGGCGTGATCATCAAGCTGGTCCTGAATGCTGGTCAAATCCATCGGGATATCGCCGCCGTAGGCAAAACCCAGGGGTTCAAGCGTATGCATGATAGAAATCTTGGCGCGGTCATTGCGCTCAGCAATCGCGATGGCCCGATCCAGAATTTTCTGAGAGTCTTTGGTCAAGTCGACGGCAACCAGAATATGGTGATAGCTCATGGCCTATCTCCTTAGTGAGTAACAAGCAGTTTTATATATCTAATGCTCTCTACTTTAAGTGGCGTGCCCCATCTTAACAACGACCTGGATCATGGTTTTTACGCACTCTCCATTCAAGTGTGGCTCAGTTTGAAGGAAATGTAGAAATGGAATGGTTGATTATTGTTTTTATCATGCTGTTTGTCCTGGCGCCGGTAATGTGGTTAAAACCGAGCCCGCGACAAAAGCGAACCATGGCAATGCGCCTGCACGCCAGCCGTAAAGGGGTAACGATCAAGCAGCAAAAGCCACCGCTTCATGGTTTCAAGGGCACCATGCCCGCTTACCGCTGGTACTATCCCCAGCAGCAACCAGGGCCTGATTTCTTGCTCGTCCGCGACCAGCATGCCAGCCAGGAACTCGAACCCTACCATGCAGGGTGGCGCTGGCGCATAGCACCGCTGAGGCCCATCCCTGACGCTGCTGAAACGCCACTGAAAGCGTTGCTGGAACGCCTGCCACTGGATGCGCTAGTGCTTGAGTCAACGCCCAAGTCACTGACGCTATGGTGGTGGGAGTCGCAGAATGCCGCGCGTTTCGACACCTATCTGGATGATTTTAATCAGCTACGCGACCAACTGTCGGGGCAGGCGGATAGCGCTCCTCAAGAGCCTCCTCTGTCAGGAAGCCGCTTCCTGTAGATCGCGCGCCTGAATGGCCAGTCCGTTTTGTTCAATGCGTTCCAGCCATTCCCCCAGTTGCTCAAGGTCCGCTTCCGAGAGACCCTCGAACATTTCCTTGCGGGCTTCCTTCGCGACACTGTCGATCTGTTCAAGCAGTGGCATGGCCGCATCCGTCAGGTGGATACGTTTACTGCGACGGTCACTATCGCAAGCGCGCCGCTCCACCAGCCCCTGTGCTTCAAGCTGACTGAGTGTGCGAACCAGGGAGGGGGCCTCCACACCAATTGCCCGGGCCAGGTCACACTGTGGCTGGCCGTCGCCCAGACGCCACAGATGATACAGCGTCACCCAGCGCGTTTGCGTAAGGCCAAGCGGCGCCAGACGTCGATCCAATATGGAACGCCATAGATGGGGCAGGCGAGCAATGCGAAAACCAATTGATGATGCCATGATCTGCTAGTTACCAGTCAAAGTGAATAAACGGATTGTCATAATCTCAGGCGCTGAATGCAAGACACGATCACTGCTCGGCGTCGGTTTGGTCAACGTCTCGGTCGCGGCCGGCGATAAAGCGCTGAAGATTCAACCGGCTCAAGCCCGCTGGCCGAATGTCGCTATCTGCCAACGTCGCCTTGTCGGTATCATCGCTGACGGTAAACCGGATCAGTCCCAACCGCTGGCCGCTATCCGTCATGATATCCACCCGCCAGCGGCCAGACGGGTCCTCGGGGAAGTTCAGTTTGTGGCTCCAGGCCCGGTAACCTTCTTCCCGCCCGCCATTGATATCCAGGTCGACGACATCCAACTGCTCACCATTGTGATGCCACACATGGGAAATCGTTTCACTCAACCCCCGGGGGGCTCTAATGGCGGTATACACATAAAGGCCGCTTTGCTTAACTGCCTGAGGGGTCAATGCAATGGAGCCGCGCGGCTCGCGTTGCTGAATATTGAGCGCCGGTGACAGCGCCGTGCCGGTCATCCATAAGCTGGCTGGTGGTACCCAGGCGCGCCCGAACCAGGCCAGCCCTGCCACTAATAACATCATGGCGAGTAACGGAAACCAGCCACTGAATGAGCGTTGTCTCAGCAGGTGCCAAAAGCTGGGTATTGCCACCACCAGCATGGTTGCAATGGCCAGTAGCAAACTCTGCCCGGTGGTCAGGTGAAGCATGATCGGCAACGTGACCAGCACCACCAAAAACACACACAGGGCATGAAACATGAAATAGAGACTGCGCCAGCGACCGGCAATCTTGTAATACAAAGGGTCAATAATCGACAGCACTGCCATGGCCACGACGCAAAGCGTGAATAGACTTTGGCCGCTGTTCCAGACAGTGGTGATCAAAATAAACGGCAGTGTGAAAAATAACGTTTCCTGGTGGATCATCTGCGCGATGAACGAGGCAACGCCTTTGGGTAGGGTAGGATAGCCTCGATGGGCAAGCCAGCGACCGACCAGGCTTTCTGAGAGAAGCAACAGCCAGGCGAATAAAAGCCCCAGTGCCAGCGCTGCCCCCAGCCATTGCTGGCGATCCACAAGAAAGAAGCTGCCTAGGCCGGCCGCAAAGGCTAAAGGGGGCCATAGCCAGCTCCATGGTTTTAAACGAACGACGAGTCGTTCCACAAACGATTGCAAAGCGGCGATGCGCGCCTGTGTGAGCAGCGTGCTCATATCAAATAACCCGGATGATCAACGAGTCGTGATCCTAACAGCCCGAACGCTTGGTGGGGAGCGCTGGTCGAAGAGGTTTGTAGAATTAGCCGAAAGTCAGGGCTTGACGTTCTGGGGTAACTCAACCAAGCTTACGCAATCAAACGACCGTATGAAATGCGAGGTGTGTCCCGCTGCTCGGGACCGCCCGAACTTGTGGAGAGAGCGCGGATGATCTATCAAGGCAATGCCATCACGGTGGAACGTCGTGACACCCAAGGTGGCAATGACATCGCAATGCTCACTTTCGATTTGAAAGATGAGTCCGTCAACAAGCTGTCCAGCGCCGTGGTGACTGAGCTGGGAGAGGCCGTCAACGCCCTTCAGGCAGAAACCGGGCTGCAGGGACTGGTCATTGGCAGTGCCAAAGAAGCCTTTATTGTCGGCGCCGACATTACCGAGTTCCACACCCTGTTCGATAAAGGCGAAGAGTACCTGGTGGAAATGAACCTCAAGGTACATGACATTTTCAATGCCATTGAAGATCTGCCTTTCCCGACAGTCTCGGCGATCAACGGGCTGGCGTTGGGCGGCGGTTGCGAAGTGCTGCTGACCACCGATTTTCGCGTCATGAGCGAAAAAGCCAAGATCGGTCTGCCGGAAACCAAGCTGGGCATTCTGCCGGGCTGGGGCGGCTGTGTGCGCCTGCCGCGGCTGATCGGTGCCGACAATGCGATTGAATGGATTGCCGGTGGCACTGAGAACCGGGCTGATGCGGCGCTCAAGATGGGGGCCGTCGACGCGGTGGTTGCCCATGAGCTGCTCCAGGACGCTGCACTGGATATGCTCGACCGCGCCAACAGCGGTGAACTTGACTATCAGGCGCGTCGAGAAGAAAAGACCAGCCCGCTCAAGCTTAACGCCATCGAGCAGATGATGGCCTTTGAAACCGCCAAAGGCTATGTGGCAGGCAAAGCAGGGCCGCATTATCCTGCGCCGATTGAAGCGATCAAGGTGATCCAGAAGGGCGCTGGCGAGGAGCGTGGTCGTGCCCAGGCGATCGAGGCCAAGGCCTTTGCCAAGCTGGCGCTGAGCAGCGTGGCATTCAACCTGGTGGGGCTGTTCCTCAACGACCAGGTGGTCAAGAAAAAGGGCAGCAAGTACGAAAAGCAGGCGCAGCCGGTGAAGCAAACGGCCGTGCTGGGCGCCGGTATCATGGGCGGCGGTATTGCCTATCAGAGTGCTTCCAAAGGCACGCCCATCCTGATGAAAGATATCAAGGATGACGCCATCGAGTTGGGCCTCAAGGAAGCTCGCAAGCTGTTTGCCAAGCAGGTGGAGCGCAACAAGCTGACTACCGAGCAGATGGCCGAAAAGCTTAGCAATATTCGCCCGACGCTCTCCTACGGTGATTTCGGCAATGTCGATCTGGTCGTCGAAGCAGTCGTTGAGAACCCGAAAGTCAAAGACGCGGTGCTCACGGAGGTCGAAGGGGTCGTCGGTGAAAACACCATTCTCACTTCCAACACCTCGACCATTTCGATCAACCGCCTGGCCAAGAACCTGAAGCGTCCGGAAAACTTCTGCGGTATGCACTTCTTCAACCCGGTGCACCGCATGCCGCTGGTGGAAGTGATCCGCGGCGAGAAAACCTCGGATGCCGCGGTGGCTGCCACGGTCGCCTACGCGCGGGCCATGGGCAAGACGCCGATCGTGGTCAACGACTGCCCTGGGTTCCTGGTCAACCGGGTGCTGTTCCCTTACTTCGGTGGCTTTAGCTTACTTGTCGAGCAAGGCGCCGACTTCCAGCAGGTCGACAAAGTCATGGAGAAATTTGGCTGGCCCATGGGCCCTGCCTATCTGCTTGACGTGGTCGGCATGGATACGGCGGTTCACGCCAATGAGGTCATGGCCGAAGGCTTCCCCGATCGTATGGCGCGGGATGGCAAGACCGCCATCCAGGTCATGTACGACAACGAGCGACTCGGCCAGAAGAATGACAAGGGCTTTTACGCCTACGAAGAAGATAAAAAGGGTAAGCCCAAGAAAGTCAGCGACGTTCAGGCTTACGCCTTGGTCAAAGAGGTCGTCAAAGAGCAGAAGGAGTTTTCCGACGAGGACATCATTGCCCGCATGATGGTGCCGCTGTGCCTGGAGACCGTTCGCTGCCTGGAAGACGGGATTGTCGAGACGCCCGCTGAAGCCGACATGGCGCTGATTTACGGTATCGGCTTCCCGCCGTTCCGCGGTGGCGCACTGCGCTACATCGATGCCATGGGCGTGGCCGAATTCGTCAAGCTGGCCGAGGGTTTGGCCGAGGAGCTGGGGCCGCTCTACGCGCCTACCGACAAGCTGCGTCAAATGGCTGAAAAAAATGAGTCTTTCTATGCCGCTGGCGCCCAGGCCTAAGTCACCACGTACAGGAGAAATATGATGAGTTTGAATCCGAGAGATATCGTGGTGGTCGACGCCGTACGTACCGCCATGGCAAAAGCCAAAAATGGCGCTTTCCGCAACGTCCGGGCTGAAAATTTGTCCGCGGCTGCCATGCAGGCCTTGTTCCAGCGCAACGCCAATCTGGATGCCACAGAAGTCGATGACGTGATTTGGGGATGTGTTAACCAGACGCTTGAACAGTCGATGAACATTGCCCGTAACGCGGCCATCATGACGGGTATTCCGCGCTCTGTACCGGCGCAGACCGTCAACCGGCTATGTGGCTCTTCCATGAGCGCGCTGCATATCGCCTCGGCCAATATCAAGGCCGGTATGGGGGATTTCTACATCATCGGCGGCGTCGAGCACATGGAACATGTGCCCATGACTCATGGCGTTGACGTCAACCCCGCGGCCAGCAAGCACGCCGCCAAAGCCGCCATGATGATGGGGCTGACTGCTGAGCTGCTGGGCAAGATGCACGGCGTTTCCCGCGAGGACCAGGACAAGTTTGGCGTACGCTCCCACCAGCGTGCCCAGGCGGCGATGGAAAAAGGCTACTTTGACAACGAAATCATCGGCGTCGAAGGCCACGACCAGCAAGGCTTCAAGGTGATGGTCAAAAATGACGAAGTGATTCGTCCTGATGCCAGCCTGGAATCGATGGCTAACCTCAAGCCGGTGTTTGACCCCCGCAACGGTACCGTGACGGCAGGTACCTCTTCGGCGCTGTCGGTGGGCGCTTCCGCCATGGCGGTGATGAGCTACGAGCGCGCCCAAGCCCTGGGGCTAGAGCCGATTGCCAAGGTGCTTTCTACCGGCGTGGCAGGGTGTGATGCGTCCATCATGGGTTATGGGCCGGTGCCTGCCTCCAAGAAGGCGCTGAAAGCCGCTGGGCTTTCCGCTGCGGATATTCAGACCGTCGAGCTCAACGAGGCCTTTGCCGCCCAGGGCATTCCCGTGCTGAAAGACCTGGGTTTCCTGGATGCCATGGACGAGAAGGTGAATCTGCACGGCGGCGCCATCGCGCTGGGTCACCCGCTGGGCTGCTCGGGATCGCGTATCTGCACAACGCTGCTTAACGTGATGAAGCAGCGCGACACTACCCTGGGACTGGCCACGATGTGTATCGGCATGGGGCAGGGCGTCGCCACCGTGTTTGAGCGGCTTAAGTAATCAGGTTCGAAAAAGGCAGTAGAAAAGTGAGTAAAAACGGCACCTCATGAGGTGCCGTTTTTTTTACTTACAAAATCGTCTTCAAAAAGGCACTATTCAGATTGAAACGCCGTCCGGTGAAAATCCGCTGCAGCCTGAACCTCCGCCATGCCGCAGGTATCGGGGACAGGCACGGTGTTACCTGCCAGCACGGAGAGAACGGCTCTTGTACCGTTGGCCAGCGCCTCCAGGTTATATCCCCCCTCCAGTACGAAGACCAGGCGGCCATCGCAGTGTTGCTCAGCCAACTGTTGTAGAAAGCCGGTTAGTGCGCCAAACCCGTCGTAGGAAACATTGAGGGCTAAGTCGTGCCAGTGCGGATCAAACCCGGCGGAGACGAGAATAATATCCGGTTTAAACCACGCAGCCGCCGGTGCCAGAATGTCGCGGAACGCCTTGAGGAAGGCCTCGTCGCCGGCGCCGGCAGGCAGTGGAACATTGATGGTGGTGCCTTCGCCGAGGCCGGCACCAACCTCTTCCAGGTGGCCTGAACCAGGGTAAAAAGGCGCGGCGCGGTGTATGTCGAAAAACATGACATCGGGCTCGGCCCAAAAAATATCCTGGGTGCCATTCCCGTGGTGAGCATCCCAATCAACGATCAGCACGCGTTCACAGCCCAGGACACTGCGGGCATGAGCCGCTGCGATGGCAACATTATTGAACAGGCAGAAACCGCGGGCGCGAACCGGTTCGGCATGGTGTCCTGGCGGGCGAACAAGGGCAAAGGCGGTTTTAGCGCGTTTTTCCACCACCGCTTCAACGGCGGCAATCGCGGTACCTGCTGCCACTTCCGCGGCGTCGATGCTACCTGGTGAGACCGCCGTGGTGTCCACGTCCAGCCAGGCATTTTTACCGCGTAAACTAATGATATCGGTCAAATAAGAGGTCGTATGCACCCGCGCCAACTGCTCATGGGTGGCCGCTTTGCCCCCTTCAAACGTCAGGCCTTCAATAGGGGCTTTTGTAAGAAGATGCTGTATGGCTTTCAAGCGGCCGGGGTGTTCAGGGTATTTCCATGGCACCGGCAGGCCAGCCAGCAGGTGACGAATGCGTTTATCGATCCGGTCATGTAAAAAGTCGGCCTCGATATTGGGTTCGTGGGCAAGGACGCGATCATCATAGAAGGCGATAACGTTTTGCATGGTCATATACCTGAGTTAGGGCGCGTTCAGTACAGACGTGTCACTTTTGGTACCCCAAGCGCTAAAGAGATTGCTTACAGTAAGGCAGGCTTGGCGACGTTATACAATGCCATTATCCAGGCTGAACGCTAAATAGAGCCCCAACTCCTCGACCTGGGCGGCAAAATCCTCCTGCCATCTTCCCTGCAGGATGAGGGGTGGCTGTACCCACCGCCAGCGCAGGCCGGAAACGATGCTTTCCACCGCTCGTCGTGTGCCGGTCCCGTCAAGCCCGGCACGAATGTACAGGGCACAAGGCAGGCCCTGTTTTTCCTCTATGACGCCGTAGTAGCTGCGATCGAAAAAATCCTTGAGCGCACCGCTCATGTAACCCAGGTTTTCCGTAGTGCCAAGCAGGATGCCATCGCAGGCCAGTACATCGTCAGGACCAGCCTCGAAAGGGGTCTTGACCACGCAGCGCACGTTTTCAAGGTCGGTGTGTGTCGCACCACGATAAGCTGCATCGCTGAGCGCCTGGGTGTTCGATGAAGGAGTATGGGAAACGATGAGTAGCTGTTTCATGAGGTAACCTGTGGGGATGAGGTTTGCGCCGTTGCAGCAACATGCCACACTAACTATCCACCTGTTCCAAGAGCCTATATGCCCACGAATGCCATGATCAACGTTTATTACGATGCGATCTGCCCTGGCTGCCGTAAGGATCGACGGCGCTTTGAGCGCTGGGCAGGCAAGCGCGCCAAGGATATTGACTGGCTCGATGTGACCGAGCATCAGCAACTCTTGCGCGACAAGGGGATAGCGCCGGAAGCTGCCTTGCGCTCGCTGCATATCGAGCTTAGTGACGGGCGCATGATTGAGGGTATTGATGCCTATCGGTTACTCATGCAGCGGATACCGTTATTTTATCCCGCGGCATGGTTGATCGGCTTGCCTGGCATCAAGCAGGCGTTGCGCCGTTACTACGATCACTGGGTGGAGAAACGCTTGAAGCGTGAAGGTCGCTGGCCGCCCCAGTAAAGGGCTTGTCACCTGATGACATTGACAACGCTGCGCTTTTCGACAAGGCTTTTGGCACTTCTCACTGTAAGATCAAGGAGAGAAATATGGCGTTTGCTCTATCTTCAATGCAGGTAACCAGCACTGCCTTTGCGAATCATCAAGCGATTCCCGCAAAGCATAGTGCCGAGCAAGATGATGTATCCCCTGCACTGGCTTGGCAGGGCGCACCCGAAGGTACCAAGGGTTTCGCCGTTGTGTGTCACGACCCCGATGCGCCGCTGGTTAAAGACGGCACCTACGGGTTTGTTCATTGGGTGCTGTATAACCTGCCGGGCGACCTCAACGAGCTGAGTGAAAATACGGCGCTGGGCACTGCCGGTGCCAATGACTTCGGCAACCAAGGGTATGGTGGCCCCATGCCGCCAGAAGGCCATGGTACGCATTATTATTATTTTTGGGTGCTGGCGCTTGACCATCAAACGGCCTTGCCCGAAGGGCTGACACTCAACGAGTTGCTGCGTGAAATCGAGCCAAACCTGTTAGGCATGAACCGACTGGTCGGCACCTATCAGCGCGATTGACGCTGCCGCGGCAACAGGGGAACGTCATTTCCCCTCGTTCTCCGATGAAACCCGCGAAATCCTCGCGGGTTTTTTTCGCGTAGCCTTTCGCCCAGCAGCCTGATAGTTTCATTGAATGATAATGATTAGCTTTTTTGATGTTATCAGCGGCGAACGTGTCAGGAAATTGCGCTATTTGATAAGGAATTTGCAGAAGGGCTTCACATCAAATTTATACAGGACTAAAATGGTACTCAATTGAGTGGATAGGCCAAATGCAATGGCTAATGGGAGTCGACATGCTTAAGCTTTCCCGGCTGACAGACTATGCCGCCGTGGTCATGGCGCAGATTGCCCGTCAGTCACAGGCGTCACATGCGGCGGCAGATCTGGCCGATGCAGTGCAGCTGCCTCATCCGACGGTATGCAAAACGCTCAAAATGCTGGTGAAAGCAGGACTTCTTGAGTCACAGCGCGGTGCCCAGGGCGGCTACCGGCTTGCCCGGCCTGCCTCCCAGATTTCGGCGGCAGACATTATCTCTGCCATTGAAGGCCCTGTGGCAATGACCGAGTGTAGCCAGGCGGAAGGTGACTGCGAGCTCGTGGCCACCTGTGGTGTTGCGGATAACTGGCAGCGCGTATCGCTCGCCATTCGCACGCTGCTTGAAAGCGTGACGCTTGCGCATTTGGCCGATACCACACCGATCAAGCTACCCGTACAGCTACCAATTCAAAGCATAAGTCTATCGGCAGCTACCGCATGATCAGCATGACCGATACAGGCACCTATCTCTTATTGACGGCGAGCTAACCTCGCCACCCAACTGCCCGGAGGGTATGACCATGGCAACCGAAGAAATGGAACAGTTGGTTCGTCGCGATTACAAAGAAGGCTTTGTAACAGATATCGAAAGCGACACCCTGCCACCTGGCCTGGACGAAAACACCATCGCCTTTATCTCCAAAAAGAAAGGCGAGCCGGAGTGGATGCTGGAGTGGCGCTTGGAGGCGTTCCACAAGTGGCAGGAAATGAAAGAGCCGTCCTGGGCGCACCTGAATTATCCGCCGATTGACTATCAGGCAATTTCCTATTTCAGTGCACCGAAGCGTCCCGAAGATCGTCCCCAGAGCCTCGATGAAGTCGACCCCAAGCTACTGGAAACCTACGAGAAACTGGGCATTCCGCTGCACGAGCGGGCGGCGCTTGCCGGTGTCGCGGTAGATGCCGTGTTTGACTCGGTATCGGTCGCTACCACTTTCAAGGAGCAACTGGCAGAAGCCGGGGTGATCTTCTGTTCGATCTCTGAGGCGATTCGCGATTACCCGGAACTGGTTAAACAGTACCTGGGAACCGTGGTGCCACAAAACGACAACTATTTCGCGGCGTTGAACTCCGCCGTGTTTACAGACGGGTCCTTTGTCTTCGTGCCGGAAGGCGTGACCTGCCCGATGGAGCTGTCGACCTACTTCCGTATCAATGCGGCCAACACCGGTCAGTTCGAACGTACGCTGATCATCTGCGAAAGCCGGGCTCAGGTTTCCTATCTGGAGGGCTGTACCGCGCCAATGCGCGATGAAAACCAGCTGCACGCGGCAGTGGTAGAGCTTGTTGCATTGGACGATGCCTATATCAAGTATTCCACGGTCCAGAACTGGTACCCCGGCGATGAAGATGGTAAGGGCGGCATTTACAACTTCGTTACCAAGCGTGGCGAGTGCCGCGGCGCGCGTTCGCGGATCAGCTGGACACAGGTGGAAACCGGGTCAGCCATCACCTGGAAGTACCCCTCCTGCGTACTACGCGGTAAAGACAGTATCGGCGAGTTCTATTCTGTCGCCGTGACTAATGGACGCCAGCAGGCCGATACGGGCACCAAGATGATCCACATCGGGGAGGGCACCCGCTCCTATATCGTCGCCAAGGGTATTTCTGCCGGTAAGAGCGACCAGTCCTACCGGGGTCTGGTGAAAATCGGCCCGCGCGCCAAAGGAGCCCGTAACTTTACCCAGTGCGACTCGCTGCTGATAGGTGACAAGTCAGGTGCGCATACCTTCCCGTACCAGGAAATAGGTAACAGCACGGCCAAGATTGAACACGAAGCGACCACGTCCAAAATTGGTGAAGACCAGCTGTTCTACTGCCAGAGCCGGGGGATCACCGAGGAAGACGCGGTCAGCATGATCGTTAACGGCTTCTGCAAGGACGTGTTCCAGGAATTGCCGATGGAGTTCGCGGTCGAGGCCGAAGCGCTCCTGAACGTGACACTGGAAGGCGCGGTAGGCTAAGCGCGCCACGGTACCAGACAACTTTTATGAGCGTCGCGTAAGCGATCTGTAAGCATTTGAAGGGTTTTTACTATGTTGGAAGTTAAAGATTTACACGTCACCGTCGAAGGCAGCGAGATTCTCAAAGGCCTCAGTCTGACAATCAACGAGGGTGAAGTGCATGCGCTGATGGGCCCTAACGGCGCGGGTAAATCCACGCTGTCGGCGGTAATTGCGGGCAAGGATGGCTACGAGGTCACCCAGGGCAGCATTACCTTCAAGGGTCAGGACGTGCTGGAAATGGAAATCGAAGAGCGTGCCCAGGCAGGCCTGCTATTGGGTTTCCAGTACCCGGTCGAAATTCCCGGGGTGAAAAATATCTACCTGCTCAAAGCCGCCCTCAACGCCCAGCGTGCCGCGCGTGGTGAAGACGAGTTGCCAGCTCCTGAGTTCATGAAGCTGGTGAAAGAGAAGCTTGGCCTGATGAAGATGGATGCCAGCTTTTTGCAGCGTGCGGTCAACGAAGGCTTTTCTGGCGGCGAGAAGAAGCGCAACGAAATTCTGCAAATGCTGGTGCTGCAACCCAAGCTCGCCATGCTTGACGAGATTGACTCGGGGCTTGATATCGACGCCATGAAAGTCGTTGCCGACGGGGTCAACAGCCTGCGCGCCCAAGACCGCGCGATTCTGCTGGTGACCCACTACCAGCGCCTGCTCGATTACATCGTCCCGGACAAGGTTCACGTTCTGGTCGACGGGCGCATTGTCAAAACCGGCGATGCAGAGCTTGCCAAAGAGCTGGAAGCCAACGGGTACGAAGGCATTGAGGAGTCTGCGGCATGAGCGATACGCAAACGTTTTTGGACACGCTGAACGCGCGTAGCCAACAGCGCGACGCTGAGCCGACCTGGATCGCGGCTCGCCGTCAGGCTGGCGCGGCACGCTTCGAGGCCGTTGGTTTTCCCACGCGCCGTGATGAAGAGTGGAAATACACCGATGTTCGCACTATTGCCCAGGGCAATTTTGCCCTGGCGGAAAGTGCCGAGTTCTCCCAGGCTCAGGCCGCCGCATTGACGCTGCCCCTGGATGCCTACCGGCTGACGTTTGTCGACGGTGTGTTTTCATCAGCGCTTTCTGATCTGGACGCATTGCCCGATAGCGTTCAGGTGCTGCCGCTGTCCAAGGCATTGACCGACAACCATGAAGCTGTTGGCGGGCCGCTGGGTCGCCTGACAAGCGTTGATTTTTCCGCCTTTGCGGCACTCAATACGGCGTTTATGGAAGAAGGTGCCGTGGTGCGCATCGCACCAGGGACGGTGGTTGAAAAGCCAATCCTGCTACAGTTCCTTTCCCGTGCCGGTACGCCAGTGATGAGTCATCCGCGTATTCTGGTAGAGGCGGGCGGACGCAGCGAAGCGACGCTGATTGAGCACTATGCCGGCGAAACCGATGCCACAAATTTCACCAACGTGGTGGCTGAGTTGATGCTGGACCGTGGTGCGATTCTGAACCATTACAAGCTTCAGGAAGCCCCGCTGGGTGACATGCACGTGGCCAGTATCCACGTAGAGCAAAGTCGCGATACCCGGTACAGTTCCTACAACCTGAATCTGGGCGGTGCGCTGGTGCGTAACGACCTGATCAGTGATTTGAACGGCCAGGGTGCTGAAACCAATTTCCTCGGGCTGTTCTTTGGCCAGGGTCGCCAGCACGTCGATAACCACACCAAGGTCAACCACAATGCGCCGCTGACGTTCTCCAACGAGAACTACAAGGGCATCCTGGATGACCGTGCCCATGGCGTGTTTAACGGCAAGGTGTATGTCAAGCGCGACAGCCAGAAGATAGAAGGCTTCCAGAGCAATCAGAACCTGCTGCTCTCCGATCGCGCGCACATCGATGCCAAGCCCGAGCTTGAAATCTATGCGGACGACGTCAAGTGCTCCCACGGCACGACCACCGGCCAGCTCGATGAAGAAGCCATCTACGCATTGCGTACCCGGGGAATCGACGAAGCGACCGCTCGCGGTTTGCTGACACTGGCGTTTGCCGGTGAAGTGCTGGATCAGGTGGCGCTGGATGCCGTGGCAGAGCGCGTGGAACTTGCCGTCGCCGGTAAATTGCCAGAGCGCTTTAACCTCGCCGGGTTGGTAGAAGCAGCGGTTTCGCTCAACGACTAATCAAGGAGCTATCGATGCCCCATACCGTGATTGAGACGCCCTTGGAGCAAGACAGCGCACGCTACGACCTGACCGCACTACGCCGGGAATTCCCGGTGCTGGAACGCGAGGTTAACGGCAAGCCGCTGATCTACCTGGACAATGCGGCGACCAGCCAGACGCCGCAGCCAGTGATAGACGTATTCAGCGATTACTATTCGCGCTATAACGCCAACATTCACCGTGGGCTGCACACTCTGGCGGATGAGGCCACCGCGGCGTTCGAGGGTACGCGTCAGCGGGTGAAAGGGTTTCTCAATGCGGAAGACGCGCGTCAGATTATCTTTACCCGGGGCACCACCGAGGCGATTAACCTGGTGGCGCAAAGCTGGGGGCGCACCCAACTGCATCCTGGCGATGAGGTATTGATCTCGATGCTGGAGCACCATTCCAACATCGTGCCCTGGCAACTGCTGGCAGCCGAGCGCGGGTTTACCATCAAGGTCATTCCCGTGGACGCAAATGGCGCGCTGGATATGAACGCCTATCGGGAACTGTTGAGCGAGCGTACCAAGCTGGTCGCAGTCAATCACGTGTCCAATGCGTTAGGTACGATCAATCCCGTTAAAGAGATGACGTCGCTGGCGCATCAGTTTGGCGCCTTGACCCTTGTTGATGGCGCCCAGGCCGCGCCGCATCAACGGGTTGACGTGCAGGACATCGATGCTGATTTCTATGCCTTCTCGGGGCATAAGGTCTACGGGCCTACCGGCGTTGGTGTGCTGTATGGCAAAAAAGCGCTGCTGGAAGCAATGCCTCCCTGGCAGGGTGGCGGTGAGATGATCGACACCGTTTCCTTTGACGCGGGCACTACCTTTGCTGCTATTCCGCACAAGTTCGAGGCGGGTACACCGGCAATTGCCGAAGTCATTGCCTTGGGTCGCGCCCTTGAGTGGATGGAAGGTGTCGGGGTCGAGGCGATCAGTGCCTGGGAAGGCGTATTGCTTGATCACGCCACCCAGGCGGTCAGCCAAGTGGACGGGCTGCGTATTCTGGGTACCGCACCGAACAAGGCAGGCGTGCTATCCTTCGTGGTTGACGGGGTACATGCCCAGGATATTGGCCTGTTGATCGACCAGTTGGGCGTGGCGATCCGTACGGGGCATCACTGTGCTCAACCGCTCCTGCATCACTTTGGGGTAGAAGCAACGTGTCGGGCCTCATTTGCTGCGTATAATACCCTTGAAGAGGTAGAAACCTTTGTAGCGGCGCTCAACCGCGTTATCGGAATGGTGCGCTAAGGGAGCTTATGGATATCGAGCAAGTAGCCAGTTTGCAGCGTGGGCAAAGCTTACCGCTTCAGCGCGATGTGGAAGCGATCGCGATACCGTTTGGCAGCACCGAGCAGTTGCCGGAAGATAGCGTCGTAAGCGTCATGCAGGCCAAGGGCAGTACGGTGAGTGTCGGCTTTGAGGGGCGGTTGTTCTTGATTGAAGGCAGCAACCTGGATGCGTTGGGGCTTCCTCCATTGCCGCGACCAACGCTGCACGAAGATGCCACGGAAGACGAAATCGAGCAGTTCGTCTGGGATCAACTGCGGACATGCTTTGACCCTGAGATACCTGTCAATATCGTCGACCTGGGGCTGGTTTACGGCTGCCGGATCGAGCGACTGATCAGCGGTGAACGGATGGTGACCATTCGTATGACGCTCACCGCCCCTGGTTGTGGCATGGGTGATGTGATTGCTGCCGACGCGCGTAACAAGATCCTTGGCGCGCCGCAGATCAGCAAGGTGCATACCGAGATTGTCTTCAGCCCGCCCTGGAGCCGTGACATGATGAGCGAAGAGGCGAAGCTTGAGCTGGGTATGTTTTAACGGCGGGACGGCGCGCTAAATGCGTATACCGCTGATCAGATGGATATCGCGTATGTTAATGTCGCTGGGAGCCTTGCTGCTTCTGGCGACATTGCTATTTGTAGGTGCCAATCTATGGATTCTGGGGCGAACAAGCGCTTATATCCATGAACAACTTCCCCAGTGTGTACCCACCGAGGTAGGGATCGTCTTTGGTACCTCGAACTGGACACGCAGCGGCATGCGCAATCCTCATTTCCATGCGCGAATGCGCACCGCCGCCCGGTTGGTTGACCATCAAAAAGTACAGCATCTGCTGCTGTCGGGCGATAATCGTACTCAGGCCTATAATGAACCCCGCGCCATGTGGCGAGACTTGACGCGCCGAGGCGTAGCCCCTGAGCAGCTGACAATGGACTTTGCCGGTTTCAGTACCTACGACACCCTGGCAAGAGCCCGCGACGTTTTTCAGCTGGACCAGGCGGTATTGATTACCCAGGACTGGCACTTGCCCAGGGCGATCTTCATCGCCCAGGCATTGGGCATGGAGGTAACTGGCTGTGTTGCTGAAGAGCGCGATGGAGCGGGTGGCTGGCACGTGCTGATGCGCGAGTGGGCAGCCAGGGTGGCCACGCTCGGTGATTTGTATATCTGGGGGCGCGAGCCTTACTTTCTAGGCCCGCCGGAGCCTATTCAAACCTTACCCGAGCGCACGAATTAGCGGCTTGTTTTGCGTTTTTGCAGCTCGTATAGCTCGCGAATCAACTGACGACAGCCCTTCATGCAATCTTCGATAACCGGCTCAATGGGGGCGGGTAGCGGATGAGTGAAGAGCGTTGACAACGCCTGCATCAAAACACGTTCCTGCTCCAGTAGCTCATTGATCAGCACCTGACTGTCGTTGCCGACAAAACTTTTCAGACGGCTCCAGAGCCATAAAAAGTCGTCTCGCTCAACGTCAGCATCTCGGGGTAGCATCTTCAGATGTGTCCGAGCCAGGTCTTGTAACTGGTGCATGGATTCTAGGCGTGCAGCGTAATGCGGCTTCAATGCTTCGCGCAGGGAAGGGCGCAGGCGTTCTATATTGTCCTGAAAATAATCAATGCTATCGGCCAGCGCTTCCAATGCGCTGTCCATCGCCACTTGGCGATTGTCGAGAAACATGAGCGTCTACCTCCTTCGGTGACGCAGATTGTGGCGGGGGCGCGCTAGATTTGCCACCCCCTTGACGAATTATTTTTGCACAGACCGGTTAGCCTTTCGGCTTGGGGGGTGCTTTACGCGCCGGCATGGCATTTTTTTCGATGTGCTCAATAATCATGCTGGCGATATCTTTGCCAGTGGCACTTTCGATGCCATGCAAGCCAGGCGAGGAGTTCACCTCCATGATCACCGGACCATGATTGGAACGCAGCAAATCGACACCCGCAACCCGCAGCCCCATGGCTTTGGCCGCACGGATGGCGGTGGAGCGCTCTTCAGGCGTAATCCGGATGACGCTGGCGGTGCCGCCGCGGTGAAGGTTCGAACGGAATTCACCGTCGGCCGCCTGACGCTTCATCGAGGCCACGACTTTATCACCGATCACGAAACAGCGGATATCGGCACCGCGTGCTTCCTTGATGTACTCCTGCACCATGATGTTGGCTTTCATGCCCATAAAGGCCTGAATAACCGATTCCGCCGCCTGATTGGTTTCAGCCAATACCACACCAATGCCCTGGGTGCCTTCCAGTAGCTTAATGACCAGCGGGGCACTCTTTACCATGGTGATCAGGTCGGGAATATCATCCGGTGAGTGGGCAAAGCCGGTAATGGGGAGCCCCAACCCTTTGCGTGACAGTAACTGGAGTGAGCGCAGCTTATCCCTGGAGCGCGTAATCGAGACATTATCGTTGATAACGTAGGTGCCCATCATTTCAAACTGACGGAGCACCGCGCAGCCATAAAAGGTGACGGATGAGCCAATCCGCGGGATGACCGCATCAAAAGGCTCGATTTCCTGCCCCTTGTAGTGAATCGACGGATGGTGAGAGGCAATGCTCATGTAGCAGCGCAGGGTGTCGACCACTCGCGCCGTGTGTCCACGACCTTCAGCCGCTTCCACCAGGCGGCGCGTGGAGTAGAGGTTGCGATTACGGGAAAGCAAAGCGATATGCATGCGAAACTCCAAGCCTAGTCGAAGGGGCGTAGTGAAAGAGGAAGTGGAAAACTAGCGTGGAATGTTAACAAACTTAGGGTTCGCCGTGTAAAAACGCAGCGCCCGGTGCCACCAGCAAACGGCGCATTGCACGGCGTCCCAATAGCATGGGGTGTCGCATATTGCTACGGTCCGCCAGGCTTAGCTCAACCGGAAAGTTAAGATCGCCCAGGCGCATTGGGGTGCGGATCACATACCGCCATTCAGTGTGTCCGTTCGAGCTGGTCACCCGTCGGCGATCATGTAAATGCACTTTCAATCGGTGAGCCGGTGTTTCAGGCCCGCCACTATGGGTAATAAAACTGACCCATAGCTGACCATCTTCGTCTTCATGGGTCTCGATCTCCTCGGCGTGTAGCGCAGAGGTACGTGCACCCGTGTCTGCTTTGCAGCACAGATGAAGTGCCAGATCCGGCAAATAGACCATTTCACGACGGCCAATAACCGCTTTGGCCTGGTAAGGGAGTTCTTTCAAAACCACTCCTTAGGAAGCCGATGATTAACGACATTGCGCTTTACTTTCATCGGGCGTTCCTCAGCATCATCAGTAATCAACCCTGGGATTATCCGCTATTGGCCGTCAGTTCAACCACGCGGGCGTGGATCCTTGAGCCTTCCGGTGCGTCACGCAGCGCCATCAGTAACGGCAGGCGTAGCCGGGGAATCAGCGCCAAGTCTTTTACCATCGCAATAAAATCGGTGCGTTCGTCATCAGCCAGACGCGACAGGAAAAGCGGTAGACGTTCGCCGTCTTCCAAATGTGACCAGCCCCTTCCTGCCATCGCTGCCAGTACGTCGGGCCCACTGGTGGTCTCGTCGCGGAGCAACTGAGCATACCAATGGCCTACTTCGTCGGTGTCCGTCGCTCCGACGGCCCGTACGCAGGCACATAGCATTTCCAGATCACCTGCAATGATGGCTTTTTCACCCCGCTGGCGCAATGCGGCGACCAGGCTGCTGGGCAAAGGCTGATGCTCCAGACAAAGGCAAAAGGCCTGAGCAACCTCTGTGGGCAAACGGGCGAACTGGGTGGCTAATCGCTCTGCCGTCTCTTCATCGAGGCGGACTACCACGTCGGCGATACCCTGTAACCCCAACTGTTGCCAGTCTAGCGCCTGTGGATCGCGGAGGTAAGCGTCGACGGGTTCAAAATACCGACTGGCAGGCAAGTCAAGCGCATGGGTTGCCCGGGCATTAAGCATCGCCTGAAAAGGGGCGCTCGGGGTAAAGGCGAGCGGGTTGTCCTTCATCAGGTTATCAACTCCCGAGCCGTGCCCCTGACCCAACTGCGAGACGTTGCGGCCGAGGGTTTCAAGCAGCCGGTTCAGAAACGCATCGCGCTGGGCGGGCACCAGGTGGCCTTCCTCGTCCAACGGCAGAGCCAGAAACCAGATCGCCGGTTCGGGCATATCACCCAGACGAAACACAATGGCCACGCGCGCCTGACCTTGCCAGGGTTCAGGCCATGGGCTTTGGGCATTTTCCAGCTGGCGCAGTGCATCAATGGGGCACGGGGTGACGCGCCGTCCCATATGATAAAGCGACACACTGGCTCCGCTGCGCTGAAAAAACTCGTCTAGGGTGCGAATTGGTTGCATAACGTCCTTTCCCATTGCAAGCCTGCACTCTACCTTGCGGATAGCAGCCTGTCAGCCGTAGGCACCCATAATATCACGCCTTTTTTACTGTCTGGTTAAAAATTAAACAGTCATCGCCAACCCGCATGGGAAACGCGGATGCGATACCTTTCCATAGCTTATCCACAGTCTCTTGCAGGTTTTCTGTGAATCTGTGAATAACGAAGATCCCGGTGGATGAGTGGCAACTCAGCCATAGAGTAGGGATAATGCTTGTTTAATTATCTGATTTAACATAGGTGGTTTATGGGTGCACATCGCGAGCTTCATACCGCGCTTCTTGACCTTGAAGCGACGCTAAAGGCCGCTGACCTATGGCGTATGCCAACCCCAGAAGCAGCGGCTTTTTCCAGCCAGCAGCCGTTCTGTGTCGATACAATGTCGCTGCTCCAGTGGCTGCGCTTTGTGTTTATCGCGCGCCTGGAGTCGCTGGCTGAAGCGGGTGGGCCGATGCCCGCCAAATGCGAGGTGGCGCCCGCCGTGGCGGCCTATTTGCAGCAGGAGCAAACACCTGCCCATCACCAGTTGCTCGTTGTGCGGGCTGTGGAGAGAGTGGATAAGGTCGTCACTGAAAACTGAAGGCCGTTGTAACAACAAAGCCCGCCGCAAGGCAGGCTTTGTGGATAACGCCTGAGAGGTTATTGGCTGTCAGCCTAGAAACGATAGCTGAGGCCACCCATGACCACGACAGGGTCGATCTCAACGGTACCGGCCGCTGCACCGTCAACGCTGGCATCGGTATCGATGTCGATGTACCAGGCCGCGGCGTTCAACGCCCAGTGGTCATCAATCAGCAGGTCGACGCCTACTTGCCCCGCTGCACCCCAGGAGTCATCCAGATCTAAATCGCCAATCGCGAGCTCTTCATCGGAGAAATGGGTGTAGTTAATACCCGCGCCGACATAAGGCTGTACCCGGGACTGTGTGCCGCCCAACGGGTAATACTGCATTGTCAGGGTTGGCGGCAAGTGCTTGGTTGAAGCGATATTACCGCCGTTCAGGTGGATATCGTGCTCGAACGGCAGCGCGGCCAATAGCTCCACGCCGACTTTATCGAGGAAGCGGTAGCCCAAGGTGAACGCAAAATCGGTTTCATCCTGTACATCCACGGCCAGCGCACCGTTGGCCAGTGAGCCGTTGTCGCTTTTAGGAGCGACTTTGGCAACACCCACGCGGGTAAAGAAATCACCCGCGCCGTAAGCGAATGCCTGGCTGCTGGTCATCAACGCAGAAGCGGCAACGGTGGATACAAGTAGGGTAGGCAGGGCGGCTTTACGCATGGGGGCACTCCTGATGTTAAAACAGACAGTTTCAAACGACTCGTTGCAACGCTGGACGGCTATTCGATAGCCGCTTAACGATGTGGCCAGTGTAACGAGATCCAGGGAGTGGATTATTGATCCAGGGCAAGGGTTGCTGGGTAGGTGCTATGCCCTAAAGAAGATGCCCCTCAGGCTGGCATAAAAATGCAAGCCACACCTCGCAACAAGCGCGTGATTGCGGGCGCCATGATAACGTATATGTACCTAAAGGCGTATATTAGTTGAGAATTGAATATGCAAGAGATGCGTCATGACCGGAATCACAGCAACTGAGGCGCGCAGCATTTGGCCACTAACAAGGAAAGGTCATGCGGTAGGGGGGACAATCCTGATCTGTGTTTGCTGAGCTCTGGAGGAGGATGGGTGGCATTGGCCCGACGTTCACCTTTTTTAAGAACTGATTGTCTACTTAAAGCCCTAAAACCGACTCCTCACCGAATAAGCCGACCATATATAAGCAGTGAAGATACAACCATTGCTCCACCGATAATCGTTAATAAGCTCAATGGTGCATCGTAGACAAGATAGTCTAATAAATATGTAATAACAGGCACCAAAAAAAACAGCGTTGAGACCTTGCTTGCTTTGTCCCCTTTCAGCATGTATACCAGCAAAAGCACGGCCCCCACTGAGACCACGACAATCATCCATAGCGCTGAAAAGATAAATTGTGGCGTTAGTTTTGCGTCAAAACCATAAAGTCCAACCCCAAAAGCGAAGATGGCAGAGGATAAGCAGTATTGAACCAGCACCGAACTCATTACATGAACGTTGGTATGCTTCTGTAGGATAGTACCAAACGTCATTGCCAACACGGATAAGCTGGCGAATATAAGTCCGGGTACCGTAACAACATCTACCGCACCGCCCCCTGTGACTGCAATCACCAGTCCGACAAATCCAAGAAGCAGCACCATATAGCCTTTGCCACCAATGCGTTCCAGCGCAAGCACAGGGGTGAGTAAAGGTTGGCATCCAAGTACAATAGCAAGCATGCCGGGCGACAGGTCGTGAGCGATAGAAGCAAAGAAGAACCCCTGATAGAGGACCTGCAAAAAAAGCCCCACGAATAAGAGCCGAATCCAGGTTGGCCTGGGCATTGAAAGCAAGCTCCGAATCTCGGCCGGAAGAAGCGTAGCCAGTAATATCGTCATCACCAGCAAGGCGCCAAGAGACCTGACTAGGAGGAAGGACAGTACAGAAGAGTCCTGTAAACCAGCTTTAACAAAAAGGGCACCACTGCTCCACATGGCTAGAAAGAGCAGTGGCGCCAAACGGGCAAGATTGAAACTGACCATAATGGAGTCACTCACCAACTGGCGATTGAAAAGCGCTCACCCAAATTTCGGTTCTCAATCAAATAGTGCTTAAGCGCTTTCGCCTTGGCTGCGACCTCTTCATCGTTTTTGCTCAATGCGGCATCAATTATCCAGTCATAGCATTCTGATACGGGTATATCGTAAGTGAAATGGAATTTTGATGCGGCAAATATTATATCTTTAAAGGTTTGTTTGTTTAACATCTTAGCGATGCTTGCCACAATTTCATTTTTTTCGATTGAACTGACTGTATTTCTTTTTACATAGGTCGGTTTGACACCTTCTTCGTACCTTGCTGATTCGTTGAAAATATCACGAGGATCAAAATCTCCCTGAAAAACAAAATCAAGGCAGATTGCCATACGGCTTTTGTTTGAAAAATTAATGGCAGCGTGATCTTTGGCCGCGTCAAGGAACCATACTTCTCCTTTGCGCATCTGGAACACACCGCCTTCATCAGAGTGGTAGGATTCAGGGTTATTTTCAAGCATCATAAAAACTCGAAAGTAGCGTTCAGTTTCACCGTCCATTTCAACAAAATCTCGATGCGGGATAACCATTCCGTCAATCAAGTTTCTAGCTCTAACCATAATTAGATTTTTAATAGAAAAATTATCTTCGATAATTTTATTTATCATTTGGCATTTTTTGAGGTGCGACGTCGGTATTGCTATTTCACAGTTTCGAAACTGTGTGTCATAGTCATGTCCTGATGCATTAAACAACGAGATGTTTTTCCAATACCCTTGTGCAAATTCATCATACTCTTCATGGATCTTGGGTAGATTGTTGAGGTATTCAATTTCGCTAGAAAGGTTGACTGCGTCAAGGTCGATTTTTGCCACAATAAAAGACATAGCTTATACTCCACTTGAAAGTTTGGAAGATTGTTTTTAACCCTAGCTGTCAAAGTGGGAAAATCCCAGCGAATAATGTTGATAGGTGGGTATCAATATTTTAGATATGGTGACTGCCCTATTCTTATGGGATCTTAATCCATAGAATAACTAAAATACCTTTTATAAAGCATGGTGGGCATGGGGAGAGCAGAGGTTGAAGCAGAGTATGGGGCACTGAGTGCCAGACAAGATCTTTTTAAGAAAGTGTTTGGGAATACTTGAAACCGCAGGTGCTGCACTTATTATTACTTGAATTCAGGACTAGGAGTGCCAAATGGATCTAGACATCGATTGCTTACGCACCTTCATCGCCGTGTCTGAGCTGAGCAGCTTCACCAAAGCTGCCGTACGCCGTCATCGTGTACAGTCTGCAATCAGCTGGCAGATAAGGAAGCTGGAGCTACAGTTAGGAACGCCGCTTTTCACAAGGCATAGCGGCGGTGTGTCACTCACAAAAGCTGGCAAGCAGTTACTCAAGCGGGCTAAAGAAATTCTCGAAATAAACGAGCTGGCGCTAAATGAATTGTCTGGTGTCAGCGACGACCAAAAGGTGACAATCGGAACCAGCGATGTATTCTTGGCAAGTTTCATACCGGACTTGCTTAGAGCGTGCTGTGACTCTCATCCAGGAATAAGTATAGAAGTTGTCTCTGGATATAGTGATGAGATTTGGCGTGCTTATTCGACAGGCGAGGTTGATATTGCACTTACTCAGAATTGCCCTGAGTCTATTTCAAGCAGGCTGTTGTTGACCACACCGATGGTATGGATAGCACCAAATGCCCAATTTTCTTGGCAAGAGAAGAGGTTGAGGATTGCCTGCTTTACTGATGGTTGCTCCGACCGATCCATGATCCTCAATGCCCTCGATAGCAACGGGTTAGATTATGAGATTGTCTTTTCGTCATCAAACCTTGCTGGTGTTTTATCAGCAGTAGCAAATAATCTCGCTATATCGGCGATCCCACATGTTGCGGTAACTGATGATGTCTACAAACTGGAAAACAATAATTTTTTACCGAACCTAGGAAGTATTGATATCTCTGTATCAGCTAACTGTACAAATCCAGATAGTCCGGTGAGAATGGTAGAAGAAATGATTGTTGGTTTTTTTGAATATAAAAACAATATAAGTAAATCAGTGGTTAAGGCATGTTAACGCTCCTTCTTCTATCATTTTAAAAGTTCTTAAGCCGACTTTTTAGTTCTGTAGAACTTCGTTACAGGTGGCGACTGAATGACCTTGTGTCTTTCATTGGGGAGACGCCAGTATTGGCGTCTCCCGACCACGTTAGATCACGTTCAGTAGCGATCCTATTCAGCCGTTGCCAATAAGCTCGCGTTGCCGCCCGCTGCGGTGGTGTCGATGCACAGATGGCGTTCCACCACGTAGCGTTCCGGCGAAATGGTCTGGGTCTCGAGCTGGATGACGGCGCCGTCGCGCTTGGCCAGCGCAATGCGCAGTTCGCGGGTCCAGTCGCTGTTGCCCGCGGCGGCGACCGCCGCAATACCTTTGACATCACTCAATGTCTCGGCCGAGACGCTTCCGTCTAGCCCCGCGACTGGCGCACCGGCATCGATCAGCGGCTTCACTGCCTGTTCGGCGCCTGGCGCGACCACGACGGCCGCACAGCCAGTGCCAAGAGCCTGTGCGGCCTGAGCAACGGCAACATCCAGGGTTGGCCCCAGGCACAGAACCATGCCCTTGGGATACATCGCCAGACGGTTGCTTTCACCTGTCGGCCCCGGCAGTGTCTGCGGGGTCATATCCAGCGCTGCTGTCTCATTGAGCGCCTTGCGGATCACACCGCCTTTGCCGGAGAGCGCCTTGCGCAGTACCTCGATGCGATTGGGGCGTACCGCCCAGTTGCGCGCATCCAACCCGTCGATGGCGGATTGGAGATCGTCCAGTGATACGGTTTTTTCGTGTGGCGCCTCAGTGCGTTCGGCGTCTGCGGTGCGGCGGAAGCGAGTGACGTAGAGCGGGCCACCGGCCTTGGGTCCAGTGCCTGAGAGGCCCTCGCCGCCGAACGGCTGGGAGCCAACAATGGCACCGATCTGGTTACGGTTGACGTAGACGTTGCCGACATGAATGCGCTCGACGATCTGCTGTACGCGGTCATCGATACGGGTATGCAGGCCGAAGGTCAGCCCGTAGCCCTTGCCGTTGATGTCGTCGACCACCATGTCGATATCCCGCGCCTTGAAGGTGGCCACGTGCAACACCGGGCCAAAGATTTCACGCTCGAGATCCTCGATGCCGCCAACGTCGATCACCGCCGGGGTAACGAAGGTGCCGGTCTCCGGCACTGAAAGCTTCTTCAGCACCTTGCCAGCCTTCTCCTGCGCCGCTACATAATCGCTGATTTCCTGTTGGGCATCGGCATCAATCACCGGCGATACGTCGGTATCGGTATTCCAGGGGTCGCCGATGGTGAGCGCGTCCATGGCACCGTAGAGCATGTTGAGCAACCGGTCACGGGCTTCTTCCTGGACATACAGCATGCGCAGCGCGGAACAGCGCTGGCCGGCCGACTGGAAGGAGGAGATCAGAATATCGCGCACCGCTTGCTCGGTGAGCGCCGTGGAGTCGACGATCATGGAGTTGAGTCCGCCGGTTTCGGCGATCAGTACGGCATCAGGCCCCGCGTTCTCGGCCAGCGCCTTGTGGATGATCTGTGCCACCGGGGTCGAGCCGGTAAAGCAGACACCGGCAATACGCGGATCGCTGGTCAACGGGCCACCTACCGTCGGGCCATCGCCCGGGAGTAGTTGCAGCGCCGCTTCGGGCAAACCGGCTTCGCGCATCAACTCAACGGCACGGGCCGCGATCAGAGGCGTCTGCTCGGCGGGCTTGGCGAGTACCGCGTTGCCAGCCACCAGTGCGGCCGCGATCTGCCCGGTGGTGATGGCCAGGGGGAAGTTCCACGGACTGATGCAGACGAAGATACCGCGGGCGCTGCCGGGCTCTTCCGCTTCCAGCCGCTCGCCTTCGTTGGCGTAGTAGCGTAGGAAATCCACTGCCTCACGCACTTCGGCGATACCATCGAACATCATCTTGCCCGCTTCGCGGGTGGTGATCACGGTCAGTTCGGCGATGTGTTCTTCGTAGAGGTCGGCGGTGCGGCGCAGTACCGCGGCGCGTTCTGCCACAGGGCGCGCCGACCACTCTTTGAAGCCTTCCTCGGCGGCGTCGAGGGCAGTGGCGACCTCTTCCGGGGTGGCTTCATGCACCTTACCGATTACCCGAGAGCCGTCGGCGGGGGAGACCGCATCACGTGCCGGGCCCTTGGGAGTCGGGTTGCCTGCCAGCATCGGGCCTGCCGTCCAGGTGGCGTCGGCAAATGCTTCGCGGGCATTGAGTAGCGGCAAAATTGAAGCGGGTTCGTTGATGCGGTAGCCCTTGGAGTTCTTGCGCTCAGGCTCGAACAGCTCGCTGGGCTGGCGGATCAAGGGGCTTGAAACGTCATTGCCGAGCTGCTTAAAGCCTTCAATGGGATCCTTCGAGACCTCGCTGGGCGGAATCGAGCTATCCACTACCTGGTTGACGAACGAGGAGTTGGCGCCGTTTTCCAGCAGGCGGCGAACCAGATAGGCCAGCAGGTCGCGGTGCGCACCAACCGGGGCGTAGATGCGACAGTGCGTGCCCTCTGTCTCTTTAACGATGTGGTGCAGCGATTCGCCCATGCCATGCAGGCGCTGGAACTCGTAGCTGTCCTTGTCGTCGCCCGCCATTTCTACGACGGCAGCGCAGGTGTGGGCGTTGTGGGTCGCGAACTGAGGGTAGATGCGGTCGCGCCGGTCGAGCAGCATTTGCGCGCAGGCCATGTAGCTGACATCGGTGTTGACCTTGCGGGTGAAGACCGGGAAGGTCTTGACGCCCATCTCCTGGGATAGCTTGATCTCGGTATCCCAGTAGGCGCCTTTCACCAGGCGTACCATGATCTTGCGGTCATACCGCTCGGCGAGTTCGTAGAGCGTCTCGATCATCGGCGCGGCGCGGCGCCCGTAGGCTTGCACGACCACCCCAAAACCATCCCAACCGTCCAGGCTGGGGTCAGCCATTAGCGCCTCGATCACGTCGAGGGAGAGATCCAGCCGATCCTGCTCTTCGGCATCGATATTGAAACCGATATTGGCCTTGGCTGCCTGCTGCACCAACTCTTTGGCGCGAGGCAGCAGTTCTGCCATTACCGTTTCACGGTGGGTGTATTCATAGCGGGGATGCAGCGCCGAGAGCTTTACCGAAATGCCGGGGCTGCCGCGGACATCACCCTTGGCCTGCTCGGCGATGGCGGAAATCGCCTTGGCATACGCTTGGTGATAGCGGACGGCATCTTCGTCGGTGCGCGCCGCTTCGCCCAGCATATCGTAGGAATAGGTATAGCCCTGCTTCTCGAGCTCACGGGCATTCTTCATGCCTTCTTCGATGGTCTGGCCGAGCACGAACTGACGGCCGAGAATCTTCATCGACTGGCCAACTGCCTTGCGAACCACCGGCTCGCCCATGCGGCGAACCAGGCCCCGCAGCGCCCGTGTGGGGCCCTTGGGGTCCTCTTCCAGGACCTTGCCGGTCAACAGTAGTGCCCAGGTCGAGGCATTGACCATTGAAGACGAAGACTTGCCCAGGTGGGCGCCCCAGTCGGAGGGTTCGATCTTGTCGTGGATCAGGTCGTCGATGGTTTCTGCATCGGGCACGCGCAGTAGCGCTTCTGCCAGACACATCAGGCCAACGCCCTCGGTGGTCGAGAGCCCGTACTCGGCCAGGAATGCCTCCATCATCGAGGGCGACCTTTCCTTGCGCACACGCTCTACGTACTTGGCACCAACGGCGGCGACCTGCTTGCGGTCATCCTCCGACAGCTTGATACGCTCGACAAGCCCGTGCAGTACATCTGCTTCATTGGCGTCGTAATTCTTGCGAATGCGTGAGCGCAGGTCACTCACGTCGCTATGCAGATGAGGGTTGGCTTCGTTCATAGGGATCTCTCCTTGCTAGCCGACACGTAACGTTACTGCGTCGGTTAGGGTTTAGTCGGTCTTTTGGCAGCAAACACAAAAGATCAAACCAACAGAGGGCTCCTGGGGGAGCCCTCCTGATACGTTGAATGTATCCTGCGCGCTCTTGCTAGCGGGTAATGTGCTGATACTCGCCGGCATCGGCCGTGGCGCTGCTTACCACCAGGATGGCAAGGAAGGCTGCGATGAAGCCGGGAATGATCTCGTAAATGCCCGGGCCACCCATGAAGGAAGCGTTCCAGCCCAGGGCAATCCAGATCATGACGGTGGCGGCACCCACGACCATGCCAGCAATGGCGCCATTGCCGTTGGTACGCGACCACATCAGCGACAGGATGATCAGCGGGCCGAAGGCGGCGCCGAAGCCTGCCCAGGCGTTACTGACCAATCCAAGTACCTGTGAGTCTGGATCCGACGCAATCACGGCTGCTATCAAGCCCACCAGGACGACGCTCACACGGCCCACGTTCACGCACTCCTTGTCCGTGGCTTCTTTACGCAGGAAGAGGCGATAGAAGTCCTCGGTCAGCGAAGAAGACGCTACCAGTAGCTGGCTGGAAATGGTGCTCATGACCGCCGCCAGCAGCGCTGCATACAGGAAGCCGGTGATCAGCGGGTGGAACAGCAACTCCGCCAGGATAATGAAGATGGTTTCCGGGTCTTCGACATCCATGCCGTTGCGGACCGCATAGGCGCGGCCAAAAATACCCAGCGACACCGCGCCGATCAGCGAGATGGCCATCCAGCTCATGCCGATGTTGCGGGCAATTGGTACATCCTTGAGCGTGCGGATTGCCATGAAGCGCACGATGATGTGTGGCTGGCCAAAGTACCCAAGCCCCCAGGTCACCGCAGACAGCCAGCCGATAAAGGTCAATCCTTCCGTCCACGACAGCAGCGTGGGGTCGACCTCATTGAGGGTCTGTGATGCCTGGCCGAAGCCGCCGCCGCCTTCACCAAAGAGGACAACCGCCGGCATGATCACCAGGGCCAGCATCATGATGCAGCCTTGCACGAAGTCCGTCATGCTCACCGCCAGAAAGCCACCGACCACGGTGTAAACCAGCACGACGCCGAGGGTGATCAGCACGCCCGCACCATAGTCGCTCATGCCGCCAATGTTCACGACCCCCGCAAAGGCGCTTTCGAACAGCTTGCCGCCGGCTACCAGGCCCGATGCGGTGTAGACCGCAAAGAAGATGACGATCACGATGGCAGACACCGTGCGCAGGGAAAGCGACCGTGTCGGAAAGCGATTTGCCAGGAAAGCCGGAATGGTGATCGCATTGCCATAGTGAACCGTCTGTTCACGCAGGCGCGGAGCGACCAGAATCCAGTTGAATAATGCCCCGACGAGCAGGCCAATACCGATCCAGGCCGATCCGAGGCCAGAAGCGAACATCGCACCGGGCAAGCCCAGCAGCAACCAGCCACTCATGTCCGACGCGCCAGCTGACAAGGCGGCCACTTTGGGGCTGAGGTTACGGCCACCCAGCATGTAATCTTCCGAGGAAGAGGTGGCTTTGCGCATCGCATAAATGCCAATGGCAATCATGAGCGCAAAGTAGGCAATGAGACTGATCCAAACACCAATAGCCATGTAACTTCTCCAATAATTCTTCGGGACGGCGTTAATTCCGCCCGGTTTGTGCGGTTACCGGGAAGGGCCCGGTAGTCATCCGCATTATTTTTATTAACCCGTTTTTCATTCACGCTACGGGGCTTAACGAACGCCCGCAATAGACAGTGTCAGAAAGGTTGATGGCACCTTTATCAGCAATGATCCCAGTATTATTTTCGACCATAAGAGAGTTCCCTGTTCATGAGTTTTGGTTTGTCGATGATGAGCTGCTTACTCATCGCCCTGCGCCGAAAGCGGCGCGTTTCCGCCCATTAAAGCGGTAATAATGGTAACAGGACGTAAAACCTGAGCTAACGCTCGAATGTAGAGCGGAGTGGCTGTCGGTGTATGCCATTTCCACGGGAAAATATGTCAAATTCGAGGTAAGTCGATCACTTATAAGACGTTAGTTTAGTTTGACAGGCTCTGCCAGGGGATTATATGGACGGCTAGTCAACGGGGTGGAGAGTCTGCGGGATTGACGAAGCTGGCGGGGAGAGAGCCCATAGCCACGGCGAAACGCATGCGATAGCGCACTCTGGTTGGCAAAACCGGTTTGCAGCGCAATATCGGTCAACGACAATTGGCTCTGTACCACAAGCTGATGGGCCGCATGGAGTCGCTGACGCTTAACGTATTGCCAGGGCGAGAGCCCTGTCTGTTGACGGAAACGTTCCGAAAAATGTGCCTCGCTCAGGCACACCAGTTTCGCCAGGTCGGCGACACGCAGATTGTCGGCCATATGCTGTTGAATATAACGGTCAAGGTGGCGAATATCGAGACGCGAGGGTGGGTCAGAGACATTGCCCAGGCGCCCCTTGAGAGCCCCCAGAAAAGTGGCAGCCAGTCGGTCATGTTGAAAGGGCGGCAGGCCAGGGGAGTCGGTCTGGCCAAGCTCACATTCCATGAAGGCCAGGTAGTGGCGCAGCGAGGCATCCAGAGCAAAAAAACGCGGCGCATCGAACAGGGCGACCAGCTCGCGCTGCTCACCGGTAAGCGCCGGTGCATCTTCTGGCAGGTCCAGAATCAGCTGTCGGTTATAGCCACTGCCCGAGTAGTAGTGCTCATGATTCGCGGGCACGATACAGCCCGAAAACGCATTGACACGGCCGCCCAGCCCCTCGATCTCAAACTCCGACGCACCGCATAGAGTGATAACGATTTGGTGAAAATCATGAGCGTGGTGACGCGTAGCGCTTTCCAGAGGAATTCGGCGAATCGTGCTGGGCATAGGAATCTCCGTCGCCACCTGCGTTAATGTGCATGGAGTTCGGTGTGGGCCGCCAAATGGTCACGCAGGGCTTTCAGCTCCGCTTGACCTTCTGCGTTAAGCAGAGGCTTTCCCTGAGCCAGCTGCCAGCGCCTACCATGTTGGTCCATCAAGTGGGATGCCCGCCTCCGCACCCCCTCCAGGTACTCGTCATGCCGGATGGGGTAGCCGATCAGGGCGTTCCATTCCGTCTCGCTCACCTGGCTGGCCAGCGCTTTGTCAAAAAGTGCCAGCAGATCTTTCGGCTCGGTGCGGTACCTTGGCGTGCGTGAGGTCAGCAACACGGCGACGACACTGCCAATCACCAGAAAACACACCCCGAATACCAAAAGATAAAGTGCCATGCAGTACTCCCTTGGGGGTTGAGTGCGAAATGTCGATACAGACCATTATACCGTTCACATTTTTTGAAACGAAAATTTTGCAGATTGCCGAACTTTTTCAGAAAAGCGTGTCTGAGTAAGTACAGACAACGTAGTGATAGCAGTCGCTAATGGTGTTGTCTCGCTATTGTTTTGATCCCTTGCTTCCGCTGCTCCATGAGCAGCGGTTTTTTTTGCCTGACGTTCATGACGTCACGGCGGCCTGCTTTCGCAATGTTTGGCGACAGCCTCCTTAGTGGCGGCGAATGGTTAGCAAGGCGACAAGGATATCCCGCCGTGTGACAATCCCAACCAGGCGGCGTTGTTCAACCACCGGATATATTTTGGGCTTTGCGCCCAGCATTTCCTGAGCCAGATCGGTAATGCTTTTCACCGGAGTAACGCTGAGCACTTCGTTGCGCATCAATTCTCTAACCAGGGGGGCCTCGTCGTCATGATACACGCTGTCGAGAA
Organism: Halomonas sp. Mc5H-6; assembly: GCF_024124705.1. NCBI lineage: Bacteria > Pseudomonadati > Pseudomonadota > Gammaproteobacteria > Oceanospirillales > Halomonadaceae > Halomonas > Halomonas sp. Mc5H-6. The sequence continues at coordinate 168,319 of NZ_JAMXSI010000007.1, read as the reverse complement.
CGCGGCCCAACACATCCTGTTCCGAGATAAAGCCGATCAGATTGTCATGCCGGTCGACCACCGGCGCCCCTGGCAGTCGGTGCAGTGCGAGCCCCTGGGCCAACGTGGTGATCGACATTTCCGGCGAAACACGATAGCAATCGCGAGACATGATATCGCGTACTGTGTGAGGCGTGGGTTTTGACATTGTGGTTCTCCTTTTGCGTGAGCATGGCGAACGTTTAGTTAACCGTCACTCCATTCACTTTAGAAGATTTACATACAGATGCGATGATCATCCCGCTGGAGCATTCAACGCTTTAAAAGCGCTTGTAAAGGGCCGGGGGCGTCGCAATTGTTATTCTTATCTGGTCGAATAACCCAAGGGGCTGGCCGCAACAGACCCCAATGACTTGGCGTGAGGAAACATTATGGACGCACGTGAATATTTGAATCGCAAAGGGGTGCCGCTGGACCGTGATGCCGACCGCCCCAACACGCTGGAAGAGAAATCCTGGGAGCGTGCGCGTGAAGCCGGGCATCAACCCCCCAAGGTGGGAACACCCCACGATTGGGAAGAGTGGGAGCGCTATCACGATGATCTGGCGCACGACGCTGACGCTCTGACGCAAAAAATCGACAAGGAAGCACACCGCAAGACGAAGGTTAACGAGTCCACCAAGGCTGAAGCGACGCCCGCTGTTGATAAAAGCGTTGAATATTACACCCCTGAAAAACCGTCTGTTAACGAATCGGCGACGCAGCCACCGCCGCTGAGAGACATGCCTTCATCGGTGAAGGCCGCGTACTATGCATTGGCTGTGCTATTCCCGCCATTGGCGGTAGCGCTGACGGATGGGGGCGCGCGACGCGTCGCCATTACGACCTTACTGACGCTATGCGTCTGGCTACCTGGAGTCGTTTTTGCTTTTGTCTGGCTTCGCCGACAATAAGGCGCGCCAATTCCCAGGCAGGTCAACATTCAAGCGATGTTTTTGCCTACCAGCCATTGGCATTGACGAAACGCTACGTATAATCCATGTCAACTTTTATAATGTCTGGGGTTTACAATGGCGTATCTCGTCGGTGTCACCGCGCTGTGGGCGTTCTCTTTCTCGCTGATTGGCGTTTATCTGGCGGGCCAGGTGGACAGCTATTTTGCGGTCCTCCTCCGGGTAGGGCTTGCCGCCCTGGTGTTCTTGCCGTTCCTGCGGCCGAGCCTGTTAAAAGGCAAGCAGCGTTTGGCGCTGATGGCGCTGGGCGCCATTCAGCTTGGCATTATGTACACCTTCTTCTATCAGTCATTTATATTGCTGTCGGTGCCCGAAGTTCTACTGTTCACTATCTTCACGCCCATTTATATCGCACTGCTGGATGACCTGCTGTTTGGGCGGTTTACGCCGATCTACCTGTTAAGCGCTGGCTTGGCTGTGCTGGGCGCGGCGGTTATCCGCTACGATGGGGTGGATAGTGGTTTTTGGGCAGGCTTTTTAGTCGTTCAGGGGGCCAATCTGTGTTTTGCCATTGGCCAGGTAGGCTACCGGCGTCTAGCGGCTGACCTGCCCGCAGACTTGCCCTGGCACAATGTATTTGGCTGGTTTTTTATCGGCGCCATGGTGATTGCGCTGCCGGTCTTCCTGCTGTTCGGTAATAGCGCCGCCTTGCCAACAACCGGTGTGCAGTGGGGCGTGTTGGCCTGGCTTGGACTGGTCGCTTCGGGCGTGGGGTATTTTGCCTGGAACCAGGGGGCTATCCGGGTCGATGCAGGTACGCTTGCGGTCATGAACAACGCGCTGGTACCCGCAGGGCTGGCCGTCAACCTGTTGATCTGGAACCGTGAGGCCGATGTGGCTCGGCTGCTGCTCGGCGCGGGCATTATGGCGGCGTCCCTTTGGTTGAATCATTGGTGGCTGCAACGTCAGCAGGCACACCCTGCCTAGGGCCGGTTGACGTTTCACTCACGTAAGTCCATTTGCCCGCGCTGCCTGCTCTGGCCATAATGGACTGATATTACTTGAGTCGACCCACGACCCATCATGTTCAGGAAGCTGCTGTGCCATCGAATACACCCAAGGAGTCAGGGCGGCCATTTAGTACCATCGGGCTAATTGGCCGCCTGGGCAGCGATAAAGTCGTCGACTCGCTGCAGCGCTTAGTCAATTACCTGGTTGAGCATCGCTACCGCGTACTGGTCGAAGATCGCACCGCAACGGTGATCCCCCACCATGGTCAGCCCGAGGCCAGTCGTCGAGCCCTGGGGGAGATGTGTGACCTGGTGATTGTGGTCGGTGGTGATGGCAGCCTGTTAGGCGCGGCCCGAACTCTTTGCCATAGCGGGACGCTGATTTTAGGCGTTAATCGAGGTCGCTTGGGCTTTCTGACCGACATCTCGCCGGATGAGCTGGAAAGCCGCGTTAGCGAAGTGCTGGCCGGTGAGTTCGAACGCGAGGAACGCTTTCTGCTGGATATGGCGCTATATCGCAACGGTGTCATGGTGGGGTCGGGTGAAGCGCTCAATGAAGTCGTCGTCCATCCTGGCAAAGCGGTGCGCATGATCGAGTTCGAACTGTTCATTGATGGCCAGTTCGTTTACAGCCAGCGAAGCGACGGGCTGATTATCGCCACGCCCACGGGCTCTACGGCTTACGCCTTATCCGGCGGTGGACCGATCATGCACCCCAAGCTGGATGTGATTACTCTGGTGCCGATGTTCCCGCATACGCTTTCAAGCCGCCCCATTGTCATCGATGCGGCCAGCGAGATCCGCCTGCACATCGGTGAGACCAACCTGTCCTACCCCCACGTCAGCTGCGATGGGCAAACACGCTCGGTCGCCAAACCGGATGATGTGGTGGTCATTACGCGCAAGCCAGAACGCGTCCAACTGGTGCATCCCATTGGGCATAATTTCTACGAGGTGCTGCGCAGCAAACTCGGCTGGAGCAACCGGTTGGGAGACTGAAGATGGCCCACCAAATCGCCACCAAGTCGGTGTTTGAAGGCTACGATCTGATTGGGGATGTGCACGGGTGCGGGGCCACGCTCGCGGCGCTCCTCGAAAAGCTCGGCTATCGCCAGCGCAGTGGTGTCTATCGCCATCCGCGCCGCCGGGTGATCTTTCTTGGTGATCTTATCGACCGGGGGCCGCGCATCCGGCTTGCTGTGACGATCGCCCGGCGTATGGTCGAGTCGGGCGAGGCCCAGATTGTCATGGGCAACCATGAATATAACGCCTTGGCGTATACCCACCCGGCACCGCCGAATAGCCAACAGCGCTGGTTACGCGAGCACACACCGCGTCACAACCGGATTATTCAGGATACGCTGGAACAGTACCGCGACCACACCAATGAATGGGAAGACACGCTGGCGTGGTTTAAAACGCTGCCGTTGTTTCTCGAGCAGGATGGCTTGCGGGTGGTCCATGCCTGCTGGGACCACCAGCTGATTGCGCAATTCAAGCAGGATTACCCGGATGGCTGCCTGGATGACGATTTTCTGGTCGCGTCTACCGATCCATCGACCCAGGCATTTCAGATTCTGGATCGCCTGACGCGGGGCAGTCATCTACCGCTTCCCGACAATGTTGCCATTCATTCGGGTGATGGGTTTACGCGGCGCAGTTTCCGCACTCATTTCTGGGCAGCATCGCCGCAGTGCTGGGGCGATGTCGCCTTCCAGCCTGATAACTTACCCGGCGATCTAGAGCAGCGACCGCTCAGCCAAAAAGAACGCGAGACACTAAGTTATTATGGCCCTGACGAGCCGCCCTTGTTTGTCGGCCATTACTGGTGTGAAGGCATTCCTGCGTTGCCCACGGCGAACATTGCCTGTCTTGATTACAGTGCGGTGAAGTATGGCCGTCTGGTTGCCTATCGCTGGAATGGGGAACAAAACTTGAATGCCGATCAGTTTGTCTGGATTCGGGTTGCTAGAGAAGAGCAGAGTGTTTTAAACACCGTGCAGGATGACGATGATTGATCCGAATTGTTAATGTTACATTAATTTACATAATTTTTGCAAAACATATGAACTAACGTTGTCGCTGCTCGTCAGAATAGGTGTTCCCTTGAATGATCCCTTGCTATTTACCCGGCGGCCCCCTCCGCCGGTTTTTTTTGTGGAAATAATAACCACTGTCTTGTCACGCCCCGGCGTGTTCTATCAAATGGTTGCCAAGCTTGGCGTTTGTATGAAAAGCCTATGTCGTTACCATGAAGGAAGCCTATGCACCCCGTAATGCGTTTACCCCCTGAAGCGGATACCCAGGCACTTCGCAAAGCGCTTTGGCGTTATCGCATAGGGCACCGGATTACCGCTGAAGGCGATGCCCTGGTGCTCTGGGTCGCCGATCCAGATCAGCGTGAAGCACTTCTCGCGCTGGTAGCCCGCTGGCAGAAGGGCGAGCCCCTTGAATTAGCTGAGCAGGTCTCAAAGGCGGATTCCCCGGGGGTGTTCCCAACGCTAAAGCAGTTGCCGGTTACCGTGGCCATGGTGGTAGTGAGCCTGGTTGTGTTTGTATTGTTGGGTCAGTTCTACGGGCAAATTATGTCTGTCCTAAGCATTATTCCTACAACTTTTATAGGTAGGGATCTAGTTTCCTTCGGGTCACTGACGGAGACGCTAACCAGCGGCCAGATATGGCGTCTGCTGTCGCCAGCTTTTTTGCATTTTGGCTGGATGCACCTGATCTTCAACCTGATGTGGGTCTGGTATTTCGGGCGTCAGGTCGAAGCATTTCAGGGCGGACGGACGCTGCTCCTGCTACTGGTCGTCGCAGGGGTACTGGCGAACCTGGCGCAGTACGCGGCTGGCACCGTGCTGTTCGGTGGCATGTCGGGTGTCGTTTATGCCTTGCTGGGGCATGTGTGGCTGATGTCGCGTCGGGTGCCGGGAAGCGGCTTTTTTGTACCGCAAATGCTCGTCGTGTTCATGCTGGGCTGGATGGTCTTTACCATGACCGACATGGCCGGACTGGTAGGCTTTGGCAATGTTGCCAACGAGGCGCATCTTGGCGGGCTGATCGTCGGCCTGGTTACAGGCTGGTATTATAGTGCGCGGCGTTTACGGTCTTAACTGAGGAGTTTGGCATGAGCGATATGACCTTCGATAAAATGATCAACCAGATGACCCCGGCGATCTATGAGAGCCTCAAGCAGGCCGTATCGCTGCGCAAGTGGCCCGATGGTCGCTACCTCACTGCCGAGCAGACCGAATTGTGTCTTGAAGCCGTGATGCGCTATGAGGTGGAAAACAACGTGCCCGAAGCGAACCGCGTCGGGTATCTGGAACAGCGCACCTGCGGTGCTGGCGCCACGGGGCAGGGCGTTTCACCGGAAATGGTCGGCCTTGCCAAGGATGCGTCGCGTGACTGATGGCTTAGTGCAGGGCTGCTTGCGGAAAATGGCGGTGGAACCGGGTTCGACCCAGGCGCAACCCGTCAGCTATCAGCTGCGCGCGGGTGAGCATCGTATTGATTTGAACGCACGGTTGGGATCGCCGTTAAAGCTGAGTTGGAGCGGCGCTATCGCCTGCACCCATTGCGGTCGTGCAACCAAAAAAAGCTTTGCCCAGGGCTACTGCTACCCCTGCTTCAAGCGCCTGGCCCAGTGCGATACCTGCATCATGAAGCCGGAAACGTGCCATTACTATCAGGGTACCTGCCGCGACCCCGCATGGGCGGAGCAGCATTGCTTTCAGCCGCATATTGTTTACCTGGCCAACTCGTCGGGGTTGAAAGTAGGGATTACCCGTAAAACGCAAATGCCCACCCGCTGGTTGGACCAGGGGGCGATACAGGCCTTGCCGATTATCGAGGTCGATACCCGCCAGCAATCAGGCTTTGTGGAGATGCTGTTCAAGGAGCATGTTGGTGACCGCACCAACTGGCGGGCCATGCTCAAAGGCGAGGTGGCGGAGCTTGATCTGAAAGCCGAACGCGATCGCCTGATGGCCGCAACCGCCAGCGGCCTTGGGCAACTGAAAAGCGAACACGGGGAGGACGCCATTCGCGAGCTGGATGGTCAACACCATGCCTTTCACTATCCAGTTGCGGCCTTCCCGCGCAAAATCGTGTCGCATAACTTTGATAAGCAGCCCGAAGTCAGCGGCATTTTGCAAGGCATCAAAGGCCAATACTTGATGCTGGATACCGGCGTGATCAATCTGCGTAAGTTTACCGGTTACGAGGTAAGCGTTGCTTAATACCGCTTAGGCGTTACCGTAGCCCAGTGCCTTTTGCAGGTACTGGGCGTGACTTGCCACCCAGTGTGGGTCAATCGCCCCCCAATCGCGTATCTGATAGCGGCCGATGTTGTGCCGCTCGCCTTCATCCTTTTCGAACACACATTCGATATCCAATTCGGCAAGCGAGGTAATGGTGTCTTGCGCGGTGCGCCTTGGCATGCCTGTCGCCTCGATCAAGGCGGGGACGCTGGCAGCGCCCTGGTCAATCAGGTACGCCACATAAAGGCGGCGGTAAAAGCTCGATTTGGTTTTGCTTAACGGCGCGGGCATGGCGCATCCTTTTATGGGGGTCGACAGTAACGCCGCCCAGTCTAATAGAATAAATCCCCTTGCGCGCGCGGCGGGCGGAAATCGCGGGTATTCAATCCCTGCTCGGTGCGGGACTGCAATTTCCACTGGCGACTGGCACGATTGAACCGCTGGCCAATCATTTCGGCAAACACCCCTTCACCGCGGAAACGCTTGCCAAAGCGGGCGTCGTAATCCTTTCCGCCGCGGCACTGGCGAATCAAGCTCATCACTTTGGCTGCCCGTTCAGGGTAGTGGGCTTCCAGCCATGCCTCGAACAGTGGCGCCACTTCATGGGGCAGTCGCAACAGCATCCAGGTGGCGGTGCGCGCCCCCGCTCGGCTGGCGGCTTCAAGAATCCGCTCGATCTCATGGTCGGTCAGCCCAGGGATGATCGGCGAAACCAGGGTGCCCACAGGAATCCCCGCCGTATTCAGCTCGCGGATGACTTTCAGGCGGGCTTGAGGCGACGCCGTGCGCGGCTCGAGGGTGCGTTTCAGGTTGGCATCCAGGCTGGTAAGGCTGATAAACACTCGCACCAGGCGGTGTTCGGCCATTTCCGAAAGTAGCTCCAGGTCTCTCAGTATCAGGCTGCTTTTGGTCACGATGGTGACCGGATGCCGACATTCCAATAACAACTCAAGCAAGCGGCGGGTGGTTTGGTGTTTTGCCTCAAGTGGCTGGTAACAGTCGGTATTGCCGGAAAGGTTAATCGGACGGCATACGTAATTAGGGTGGCACAGCTCGTCGGTTAACCGCTCCACCAAACCGCTGCGGGCAATCAGCCTGGTTTCAAAATCCAGCCCTGGCGATAAATCCCAGTAGGCATGGGAGGGGCGGGCATAGCAGTAAACGCAGCCGTGCTCACAGCCGCGATAAGGATTCAGTGAGCGATCAAACGGCAAATCCGGCGAGGTGTTCCACGACAGGGCGCTTTTACTCACCTCTTCGCGTACCTCGGTGGCGATGGAGGTGGATGCTTCCTCCCGCCACCAGCCATCGTCTTCCGCAACGCTTTGGGTGGGCGCAAAGCGGTTATGCGGGTCGTACGTCGCTCCACGCCCTTTGCGTACAGAGGAGCCGCCATCAGCGTAATGAAAAGACGTCATCTGCCACCCCCGTTAATATATGGTTATATATACAGTATATGGCGTTTGTAAAAAGACGCAAGGCGAGGGAAAAGGGCTTAAGTGCTAAATTTTTACTTCTTCAATCACCAAACCCATCACCGAGGGCAGGTGGCCACCTTAATTCTCTCAAGCCGGTGTGGATATTGGCGTTACCGCTCTGCTGGCGATGATTCCGGATGAGATGGAAAAATGATGGTTATTTTGTCTCTTTCAGGATACGGTGCTATTCTATCTTCAGGGTGCCATTCAAGGAGGGGGCATGCCAGAGATTGATGCTCTGCTCGGGCTTTCATTTTGTATGTATTTTTTTGATAACAAGCAGCACAAGCTTCCTCACCTGCACGTCAAATATGGTGGCTATGAACTGATAATCGCAATTGAGTCAGGTGAGTGCTTGGAGGGATATCTGCCCAATAAGCATCGTAAGCGGGCAGAAAACCACATTGCTGAGCATCGGGAGCAGCTAATGCATATGTGGCAGAAAGCAGTCAATGGTGAAAACCCAGGCAAATTAGGTGACATATGTTAAAAATCATTGATGTGGACTTGGTTGGGTCATATACGCTTGAACTGGTTTTTAGCGATGGTTTTCATGGCGTTGCTGATCTATCAGGCTATTTTAGCAAGGCTCCTTTTTCAGGGATTAAAGACTTCCAAAAGTTCTCACTAACCGCGGCTGGGTCGCTCAACTGGGGTGGCAATGAGCTTTCTGCGAGCACCCTGCGTGCAGTGACAAAAGGCGTGCAGAAAACAGCAGCCACTCACTTCAATGTGCAGGAAATGGAAGACGTTATTAAGCAAGCCTCATGGGACTCTATGCAGGAAGGGCGTCCCGACATTTTACAGGCTGCTATTCGTTCCTACGTGGAGCAGTTCGGGCATAGCCAGGTCATTGCCAAAGCAGGTATCAAAAGCCGTACCAGCGCCTATCGTTCTCTAAAGCCACAAACCACCCCCAATTTCGCCACCTTGGTTCAACTGGGGCATGCGGTCATCGAATTAGCAAAAGAGAATGTCAGTGAGCGTTCTACAGCACAGCGATAAAACCAGGAAGTTAAATCAGATATTCTAAGAAGAGTAAGTACGCAGGTGGTGGAAGATAAGCCATGAATTGAGCTCAAAGCTGACTGGCCAAAGATCCGGCGGCAGGTAGAGATTGAATAGCGTCGCTACGACCAAGCCAGTCGTCCAATAGCAACAAAAACGCCTTGGCTCTCTAAAGCCAAGGCGTTTCGCGTTATCCAGTACGTGACTCGCTAGCGCTTAGCGCTTTTTCCGCGTGGTTTTTTTATCGTCGTTGGCTTTTGTGGCGCTGTCTTCACTTCTCCCATTGCCGGGGAAGTGCCCGCGCAGCAGCTCCAGCAGTCCCTGGGTCGAGGCGTCGAAGTCGGCGGCGTTGGTGTCGATGCGCTCGCTGATTTCACCGGCGATGCGCTTGCCGAGCTGAACACCCCACTGGTCGAAGGAGTTGATGTTCCAGATAACGCCTTGCACGAACACCTTGTGTTCGTAGAGCGCGATCAGGGCACCCAGGTTTTTCGGCGTCAGCTCGTCCAGCAGCAGGGTGCTGGACGGGCGGTTGCCAGGGCAGCTGTAGGGATCGTGCTGGCTAAGCTCCTTGCTGTCTCCCTGGCTGCCTTCCATAAAGGCGTTGGCCTGGGCGAGCATGTTGGTGAGCAGCGCGAAGTGGTGGTCTTCGACACCCGGCTCGGGCTTGAGTGAGGCGATAAAGTCGATCGGTACGTAGCGTGTGCCCTGATGCAGCAGTTGGAAGAAAGCGTGCTGACCGTTGGAGCCGGTCTGGCCCCAGACAATCGGGCCGGTCTTGTAATTCACCGGGTGGCCGAAGATATCCACCGACTTGCCGTTGGACTCCATATCCAACTGCTGGAGAAACGAAGGCAACTGGTGCAGGGCCTGGTCGTAGGGCACGATGGCCTGGGTTTCCGCACCAATGAAATTGATATACCAGATGCCAATCAGCGCCATCAGTACCGGCATGTTCTCGGAGAAGGGCGCTTCAATGAAGTGATTATCCATCTCGTGAGCGCCTTCCAGCAGCTCGATGAAGCCCTCAAAGCCAATCGAGAGCGCAATCGGCAGGCCAATGGATGACCACATGGAGTAGCGCCCGCCGACCCAGGCCCAGAACTCGAACACGTTCTCTTCACGAATGCCGAATTCCATCGCGGCCTTGCGATTGGTGGAGGCAGCGATAAAGTGCGCGCCCACATCGGCGTCTTCACCTGCGTTCTCCAGGAACCAGCGCCGCGCCGTCTTGGCGTTGAGCAGGGTTTCCTGGGTAGAGAAGGTCTTGGTTGAGACGATAAACAGCGTGGTGGCCGGGTCGAGACGCGAAAGCACCTTCTGGATATGGGTGCCGTCCACGTTGGAAACGAAGTGGAAATGCAGCTCCGGGTGGCGGTACTTCAATAGCGCACGGACGGCCATGTTGGGGCCCAGGTCCGACCCGCCGATGCCAATGTTGACCACGTCCTTGATGCGTTTGCCGCTATAGCCTTTCCACTCACCGCTACGCACCGCCTCGGAAAACTGCTTGATCTGCTCGCGGGTGCGGGTGATCTCGGGCATTACATCCTTGCCATCGACAAACACCGGCTCGTCGCCCAGGTGGCGCAGCGCAGTGTGAAGTACCGGGCGGTCTTCGGTGACGTTGATGATATCGCCCGAGAACATCTGCGCTCGGCGCTGCACCAGGGCGGAGTGGTCGGCCAGCTCGATCAGCTTGGCCTTGACCTCGTCGGATACGTGGTGCTTCGAGTAGTCGAGGAAAAGGCCGCCCACCCGCAGGCTCATTTTTTCAAAGCGCTGCGGGTCATTGGTGAAGTAGTCACGAATGCGGTCGTTAGCGGTTTTGTCGCGCAGGCGTTCGAGTGCCTGCCACGTCACACTGCGGGTTAACTGAAACATAGCGGTGTCCGTTGTTGTAGATCGGCGAGTTGTCTTGATGTTATGTGTGTAAAAATACTACATAAAACGCGCACTGTGGCAAACCACCGTAAACAAAAGCGTGTTGCGCGGTAATAAAACCAATAACGGTATCAAGAAAAAGGCGGGCCTTGGCCCGCCTGGTATTGCTTAGCTGGCAATGGCCACCTGGGTGGCGCCACGTTTGATCATGGCATAGCTCAGGCCGGTAATCAGCGAGCCGACCACAATGGCGCCCAGGTAGAGAAAGACCGGGGTGATGGCATTGGGGATAAGCAGTACGAAGATACCACCGTGGGGTGCCATCAGTTTAGCGCCTACCAGCATGGAAAGTGCGCCGGTAACGGCACCGCCCAGCATGCAGGCAGGGATTACCCGCAGTGGGTCTTTGGCGGCAAACGGAATCGCCCCTTCGCTGATAAAACACATACCCAGCACAAAGGAGGCCTTGCCTGCCTCGCGCTCGGGCGCCGAGAATTTGTTGCGCGCCACCAGACTGGCAATGCCCATACCGATGGCAGGTACCATGCCCGCGGCCATGATCGCCGCCATGGGACCATAGGTTTCCGAGGCCAGAAGCCCGACGCCAAAGGTATAGGCGGCTTTATTGACCGGGCCGCCCAGGTCGAAACACATCATGGCGCCCAGCAGAATACCCAGCAATACCGCGTTGGCAGAGCCCATGGTTTCAAGGAAGTTGGTCAGCGTGTTGAGAATGCCCGCCACTGGCTCGCCGACGATATAGATCATTACCAGGCCGGTGACCAGGCTGGCGATCAGTGGAATAATCAGAATCGGTTTGAGTGATTCGATACTCGAAGGCAGCTTGACATAACGGGTAACCGCCAGGGCGACGTAACCGGCCAGGAAGCCGGCCAGAATACCGCCGATAAAACCAGCGCCAATATCGGCGGCCAACATGCCGCCAATCATGCCCGGCGCGATACCGGGGCGGTCGGCAATCGAGTAGGCAATATACCCCGCGAGTACCGGGATCATCAGCGCGAAGGCGGTGCCGCCGCCGATTTTCATCAGTGCGGCGGCCAGCGAGCCTTCTTCCTCGGCGGCGTTGATACCGAACACAAACGACAGCGCGATCAGCAAACCACCCGCCACCACCATCGGCAGCATAAAGGATACGCCGGTCAGCAGGTGCTTGTAGACGCCTTTCTCCTTGACGCTTTTGCCTTCACTGCTGGTACTGGCCTGGTTGCCGTTTTCGACACTGGCGTGGGCGAGGGCGGCTTCCAGGGTTGGGCGCGGTTTTTTCAGGGCACTGCCGGTAGAGGTGCGATAAATGCGCTTGCCCGCAAAGCGGGTAGGGTCGACGTCGATATCACAGGCCAAAACGACGACATCGGCGTCAGCGATCTCTTTTTCCGTCAGCTGGTCCTGGGCGCCTACCGAGCCCTGGGTTTCCACGCGGATCGCATGGCCCATGGCTTTGCCCGCTTCCGCTAGCGCCTCGGCGGCCATAAAGGTATGGGCAACCCCCGTCGGGCAGGCGGTCACCGCGACAATGTTCTGCCCTTCAGCGGCCGCGGGTGCCGAGGCGCTGTCAGCGGGCGTGCTGGCGGGCGCTTGATAAATCGGCGCATCGCGTTTCGCGGTGGCCAAAAAGCCACTGGGGTCAGGGAGCGCGTCGGCAATCGGCGCTTGATAGAGCCGCTTGCCTTCAAAGCGCTCGGGGGCGGGCACGTGATCCGCGGCGACGACGACCAGATCGGCATTGGCAATCTGCTCGGCGGTGGCCGCCTGGAGCGGTGCCAGCTCACCGTGCATTTCCACATGAACGTGCCAGCCTTGGCGTTCGGCGGCTTGCTCCAGCCGCTTGGCGGCGAGGAAGGTGGTCGCCATGCCGCTGGGGCAGGCGGTAATCAGAATTACATTCATAGCGTAGCTCCCTCGGTGGTGGTGTCATCAAGACGCCGTACCCGGGTCTGTTGTTGGAGTGAGTCGAAGTCGTCGGCCTGGGGGTTGCCCACGCCCACATGGCGAACCGCATCGGCGGATAATGCCGTGGCGAAACGAAGGGTCTTCTCGGGATCGTGGCCGCTGAGCAGGCCGTGGAGCATGCCCGCGACGAACGTATCGCCGGCGCACACGGTGTTGACGGCGGTGACTAAGGGTGGCGTTGCCTGCCAACTGCCCTGGGTGTTAACCCAAAGCACGCCATCGGCACCGGCAGAGACCAGCGCCTGTTCCACGCCGCCTTGATGCAGACGACGAGTCGCCTGGGTCAGCGCATGACGGGTTTCAAGCGGCTCACCCACCCAGTGTGCAAGCTCAAGCTCGTTGGGCTTGACGGCGGTGGGCTGTATCTCAATGGCGGTGTTAAGCGCCGCGCCGCTGGTATCCACCCAGAGAGGAACACCGCAGGCCTTCAGGTGCTGGAGAAAAGCGCGAAAGTCATCGAGACTGAGCCCCGGCGGTAAGCTGCCCGCCACCACGACCGCGTGAGGCGGCGCGGCGCCGTATAAATGTGCATCCAGCCTTGCCGTTAAACGTTGCAGATCGTTTGAAGTGATCGGCGTGCCGGGGCCGTTGATGTCGGTGACCCGGCCGCTTTGTTCAGCTAGCTTGGCATTGATGCGTGTTTCACCCGCAACACGCACGAAGTCGTCATGCAAGGTGGCGTGCTGAAAGGCCAGTGCGAAAGGGGCGTCGTTATCAGCCCCCAGAAAGCCGCTCACGGTCACGTCATGGCCTAACCCTGCCAGTACCCGGGCAACATTGACGCCTTTACCCGCGGCCTCCAGCTGGGCGCTATGGGGGCGGTTAACCGCCCCTAGCGTGAGCTGGTCAAGGCTGAACGCCAGGTCCAATGCCGGGTTGAGGGTAATGCATAGCACACGGGCCATCAGCGAGCCTCCAGCGCGTCGCGTACGTCATCGCTGGTGGCTTGGGCCAGTGCCAATTGAGCGCTGGCCTGGGCATCCGCCAGATCAAACTCGCGCAGCCGCGCCTTGACCAGCGGGATCTGCCGGGCGCTGACAGAAAGCTCGTCAACGCCCAGGCCGACCAACACGGGCACTGCCATGGCGTCAGAGGCCAGTTCGCCACAGACACCCACCCATTTGCCCTGGGCATGGGCGGCATCAACGGTCATCTGGATCAGCCGGAGCACCGCCGGATGCAGGCCGTCGGCCTGGGCGGATAGCTCCGGATGACCGCGGTCGATGGCCAGGGTGTACTGGGTCAAATCGTTGGTGCCCACCGAGAAGAAGTCCACCTCGGCGGCCAGTGACGGCGCCAGCAGGGCACTGGAGGGCACCTCGATCATCACGCCGAGCTGGACGTCGGTGGCCCGCTGAGACGGGGCGATCTCGCTCAGTAGCCGGTCATAGATCGCCTTGGCGGCACGGAACTCGGCGATGTCCTTGACCATGGGCAGCATGATGCGCAGAGGGCTATCCTTACCGGCCATCAACAGCGCGCGTAACTGGGTTTCGAGCACTTCCGGCTGGGTCAGCGCCAGGCGAATGCCGCGCAGACCAAGGAAGGGGTTGTCTTCCTGCGGCACCGGCCAGTAGGGCAGCGGCTTGTCGCCGCCGACGTCCAGCGTGCGGGCCACCAGCGGGCGGCCGCCGAGAGCGTCAATCGCCTGGCGGTATTCGTCGATCTGGGTCGCCAGATCCGGCGCGCTGGCGTGGGCCATAAACAGGAACTCGGTGCGCAGCAGGCCAACACCTTCGGCGCCGCGCTCGACGGCGTCTTCGGCATGCGCGGTGTTGCCCAGGTTGGCGGCGACTTCGACCCGGTGACCATCCTGGGTTTGAGCCGTTTCAAAGCGCGTTTCCCAGGCGTCGGCTTCGCGCTGCTGCTGGTCAAGCAACTGCTGCTCGGCGCGCTGCAGGCGGTCTTCCGAAGGCTTGTGGGTGACCCGCCCGCGTTCGCCATCGAGAATCATCATGCCGCCGTCAGGTAGCGCCATGACGGCGTCACCGGCACCGACAACCGCCGGGATGCCTAACGCGCGGGCCAGAATCGCGCTATGCGCCGTAGCGCCGCCGCGAACGGTGAGCAGACCACGCACTCGCGAGGTATCCAGCCGTGCGACATCAGAGGGGCCAATATCGTCCATCACCAGAATATACGGATGCTCGGGCGGCGCGGGCCGCTTGACGTCGCACAGCACGCCGAGGACTCGGCGGCCCACGTCGCGCAGGTCGGCGGCGCGTTCGGCCAGTAGCCGGTCGGCTAGCATTTCCTGGGCGTGGGCCGCGGTGTCGATGGCTTCCCACCAGCCAGCCTCTGCCGAGGCCCCTTCGCGGATGGCATCGATGGCGGCCTGGTGCAGCTCCGGGTCGTCGAGCATTTCTTCGTGCATGGAGAGAATGTCAGCGACTTCACCGCCCGGCGCGTTGTGTACCAGCGTTTCCAGCTGGTCGGCGCCTTCTTTCAGCGCCTCGCGCAGGCGCGTTACTTCATGCTCGGGGTCGTCGGCGTGCTGCGGATATTCAAAGCTCGGCGGGCGGATGACGAACACCGGCGCGATGGCAAGCCCCGGCGAGGCGGCCACGCCGGTATGCGGCGTATCGTCAGCCAGCGGTTCCACGGCGGGCCTGGTGCTGTCGGTAGCGGGAGAGACGCTTTCCCGGCCGCCGTCAAAGGTGGCAACTTTCTCGCCGAGGCCGGATTCGACGGCCTCGCTGACGGCCGCGAGTGCCTGGCCTGCCTGCTCGCCCTCGGCAGAAAACACCAGCCACTGGCCCCGCCGTGCGCCCAAACCAATCACCTTGGTCAGACTGGCGGCGGAAACTGGCGTGGCGCTGCCTTCTTCAAGGCGAACGTTGATCGGCACCGCCTGGGCGCGGGCGGTCTGGACCAGTTGCTTGGCCGGGCGAGCATGGAGGCCGTGAGGGTTTAATACGCGGGCGCGCTGGGTTTGCGTGCTGGCGGTTTCACCCGCCAGGGTGGCCAGCCACTGGGCACTGGTGTTGTTGACCAGGCTCTCGCTGTCGTTGTGGTCCAGCAGAGGCAATAATTGCTCGAGCAGTGAACGGTGGCTTTCACCGCTGGCCGCCAGGCAGAACAAGGCATGAACGGGATGGCCGTGATGATTCAGTGATGTATCTGCCGGGGTTGCAACACCCAGAGCGGGCTGGGTAACCCCGTGAGCGTGGCTTGCCAGCCACAGGCCGTTACCCAGCCAGGTGGGCTCAGCGGAGGCAATGGCGCTGATAAACGTATTATCGACGCAGCCGCTTTGGCGCAGTCGTGCGGCAGCGGCTAACGTCAATTCCTGCAGATCCTTGGCGGGGAAGCTAACGCACAGGGTGTCGTTATCCAGACGTGGCATCACGGCTGGCTTGGAAAGCAGGCGCGCCACATCGGCGGCGGAGGTGGCGTCAGCCAGCTGCTCAGCGACGCCCTCGCGATCGAGTACATGGGTCAGCTGGCGCAGGATGTCGAGGTGCTCGTCGTTTTGTGCGGCAATGGTCACCAGCACGTGCACCTGCTGCCCATCGTGCCATTGAACCCCGTGGGGAAACTGTAAAACGCGTACCCCGGTTTGCTTGACGTATTGGCGGCTTTCCGGGGTGCCGTGGGGGATGGCGATGGCATTGCCCAAAAACGTCGAGGACTGGGCTTCCCGGTCGAGCAAGCCGTCACGATAGTCGGGTTCGACAAACCCCGCCGCCACCAGCGCATCGGCGGCGCTGTTGAGAGCTGCTCGCCAGTCGTCAGCATGGCAGTCCAGCAATATGTCATCAGAGCCGAGCGTCAGCATAGGTGTCTCCGTGTAGAACCATGGTCGTAGCGCACCGAAGTGAGCTGGATGAATCGTGTCATCTGTGTATAGTTGGCTATGCTGAATCGATTCACTTCGGGACACAAGAGGTTCGCGCCTAGACTTTGGTCTGATGGGCGTCTGTCGACTGTTAAACTGGCGGCAATCAGAGGGGAAATTCATGACACTTGCCGATATTGCCCGGCTTGCCGGGGTATCACGTACCACCGCCAGCTATGTGATTAATGGCCAGGCCGAAAAACGCCGCATTAGCCAAGCGACCATTGACAAGGTGATGGCGGTCGTTCGCCAGCACCGTTATCACATCGACCCCCAGGCCGCCGCCCTGCGCCGGGGGGCCAGTCGCTTACTGGGGTTGATCGTACCTGACCTGGAAAACATCAGTTACGCGCGGCTTGCCAAGCGTATAGAGCGGGGCGCTCGCGAACGCGGCTATCAACTGCTGGTGGTGAGCTCCGACGATTGCCCGGAAAGCGAACGGGCGCTGGCGCTCGCGTTGCGCGCCCAGCGCTGTGAAGTGCTTATCACGGCGAGTTGTCTGGCCAGCGACGATCCGTTTTACGCGGACCTGGTAAAAGAAGGCTGGAGCGTGGTGGGAATGGACAGGGGGCTGGACCCTGAACACTTTGCCAGCGTGGTCAGTAACGACCGTCAGGCATCGCTGGCGCTGACCCACTCGGTGATTGACCCGGCTACCCAGCGCGTTGCATGGCTCGAGGCAATGCCAGACCTTTCCATCAGCCGTGAGCGCCGGGCCGGTTTTCAGCAGGCGCTAGCGGGCACGTCCATAACGCCGCTGTATTTATGCGGTACGCATTATGAGCGTAGCGAAGGCGCCCGCCTGGCGGTCAAGCTGCTGGATGAAGAGGGGGGAGCCGATGCGTTGGTTACCGCGTCCTATACGCTGCTGGAAGGTGTGTTTGACGTCTTTCTGGAGCGAGGAGGGTTGCCGGAAGGGATGCGGCTGGCCACCTTTGGTGATCATCGCCTGCTGGATTTTTTGCCCCAGCCGATCAACTCGGCCCTGCAGGATTACGACCGCATCGCGGAGTTGACGCTACGCTGTGCCCTGGCCGCGACAGAGGGCGAGCCCCAATGCGGTCAGCAGGTGGTGGCACGCCATTTGCGCACCCGTCATCCCGGTGCGCAAATGATGGCTTGAAACCAAGCGGCCAACGACTCGCCGCTCGTCAGTCAATCCTTGCGGGCTTCGGCCCAAGCATCTGCGTCGGGTATCGACATGTAGTAGCTTTCATCTAGATAAGGCGAGGAAAGCACAAAGTCGGCGCTGGCGGCATTGCACGCTACCGGGATATTCCAGAGTGCCGCAAGGCGCAGTAGCGCTTTGACATCCGGGTCGTGGGGCTGGGGCGCGAACGGGTCCCAGAAAAAGATCAGCACGTCGAGCGCCTGCTCGGCAATGCGTGCGCCAATCTGCTGGTCACCGCCAAGCGGCCCGCTCATCAATCCTTCGATAGGCAGTCCCAGTGCGTCGTGCAAGCGTTTTGCCGTGGTGCCGGTGCCAAGCAGTTCGTGGCGGCCCAGCGTGTCTTTCCAGCGCGTCGCCCACTCAAGCATTTCGGTTTTCTTGCCGTCGTGGGCAATCAGCGCAATCCGCTTGCGGGCCTGGAGCTTGCGAATTGCCTGACGAGGGGGGCGCGCATCGTTCATGGTATGGATCTCCAAAGCAGGATCATGGCGACTCGGACGCAACGGCTAACACCTTCATGGTGTTGGTGCCGCCATGGGCGTTCATATGGTCGCCTCGAGTGAGAATGACATGCTCGCCGGGGTCCGCCAAGCCGTGGGCTTTTAATAATCTCAGCGCCTCGCCGTTGACGTCTTCTGCCTGCATGTGGCTCGTGTCGAAGGGTATCGAGACCACGCCCCGGTACAGCGCCATGCGGCGCTGAGCGATGGGGCTATGGGCCAGGCCGACAATCGGCAGCTTGGAGCGAATGCGCGACGCAATCAGGGGCGTATAGCCCGTGGCGGTCATGCAGGCGATCACGCTGACACCCGCGAGATGGTTGGCCGCGTACATGGCAGACAGCGCAATGGTCTCGTCAATGCGCTCGAAGCCTTCGTGAATGCGGTGGCTCGACTCCTGGGCAATGCGCTCGCGCTCAGCGCCCAGGCAGACGCGGTTCATCGCCTCGATGGTCTCCACCGGATAATCCCCCGCGGCGGTTTCGGCGGAGAGCATCACCGCGTCGGTGGCATCCAGCACCGCGTTGGCCACGTCAAACACCTCGGCCCGGGTGGGCAGCGGCGACTCGATCATCGACTCCATCATCTGGGTCGCGGTAATCACCGCACGGTTCAGGGTGCGGGCGTGCTTGATGATGCGCTTCTGGGTGCCGATCAGTGCCTCATCGCCAATTTCCACACCCAGGTCGCCGCGCGCCACCATCACGGCTTCCGAGGCCTGGATGATGCCATCCAGGGTTTTGTCGTTGGCCACGGCTTCGGCTCGCTCGAGTTTGGCAACCAGGCCGATGTCCTTGCCAGCATCACCAAGGAGGGTGCGTGCCTCCTGCATGTCGGCGGCGCTACGTGGGAAGGAAACCGCCAGGTAGTCCACGCCGATATCCAGAGCGGTGACCAGGTCGGCCTTGTCCTTTTCGGTGAGCGCCGGGGCGGAGAGGCCCCCGCCTTGCTTGTTGATGCCTTTGTTGTTGGACAGCTTGCCGCCCACGTGAACCCGTGTGTGCACTTCCTGGTCAACTACTTGAGTGACATCCAGGACCACGCGACCGTCGTCGAGCAGCAGGCGGTCGCCGGCGGTGACGTCATCGATCAGCGACTTGTAGTCACAGCCGACCCGTTCCTGGTTGCCCTGGTCAGTGCCGAGCGCCATGTCGAGGATGAACGGCTGGCCGTGGGTGAGGTGGATGGCACCATCCTGAAAGCGTGAAATGCGAATTTTAGGCCCTTGAAGGTCGCCCAGTACGGCGACGCTACGCCCCAGTCGCTGGGCGATCTCACGAACGTCCTGCAGGCGGCGGCGATGGTCGTCCGCGGCGCCATGGGAGAAGTTCAGGCGAACGACATCGACACCGGCTTTCAGCATGGCTTCCAGTACACCGGGGCGGTCGCTTGCGGGGCCTAGCGTGGCGACAATCTTGGTGCGGCGTATGGGGAGTGAGAGGATTTGGCTCGTCATTGCACATTCTCCTGGGTCGGCCATGGTTATTGTTGGCGCTGCGCGGATATTGAAATTGCAGGCTATTAAGTTGTGGACTACGATAGCGTCTATATAGTAATTTTACTACATATTGATTGAAAGGCAGCCTTTTTGAGGACTTTGGCTCCGCAAAGCGTCTCGTTAGGGTGCTTAAATACGTATTTTTAGTAACTTTTTACTGAATATAGAACCGGTTGCGTAGCAAAGATCCGCTATGTATTTTTGTTACAAACGTTCTCTGCAAAGGTGAGGTGCCCCATGACAATAAGAGTCGCTATCAACGGCTTCGGTCGCATTGGCCGTAACGTACTGCGTGCCCTTTACGAAAACGGCTACCGTGATCGTATGCAGGTCGTTGCGATCAACGACCTTGGCGATCCGTCGCTTAACTCCCACCTGCTTCGTCATGACAGCGTCCACGGCCATTTTCCGTATTCGGTCGATCATGACGCGGAAAGTATCAGTGTCGATGGCGACCGCATCGCCATTTCCTCTGAGCGAGATCCCGCAAAATTGCCCTGGGCATCGATGGACATCGATATCGTGATGGAGTGCACGGGCTTGTTCACCAAGCGCGAAGCAGCGGCCAAACACATCGACGCGGGCGCCAAGCGTGTGTTGATTTCAGCACCCAGTTCTGATGCCGATGCCATGATTGTGTACGGCGTCAATGAAGAAACACTCACCGCTGAGCATAAAGTGGTCTCGAATGCCTCCTGCACAACGAATTGCCTGGCGCCGGTCGCCAAAGCCTTGAACGATGCAGTGGGTATCGAGAATGGCCTGATGACGACGGTGCATGCGTATACCAATGACCAGAATCTGTCGGATGTCTATCACACTGACCCCTACCGGGCGCGCAGTGCGACCCAGTCGATGATTCCGACCAAGACGGGTGCCGCGGCTGCCGTCGGCAAGGTGCTGCCCGAGCTTGAGGGTAAGTTCGACGGTCTGGCAGTGCGCGTGCCGGTGATCAACGTCTCGCTGGTGGACCTGACCTTTACTGCGGGCCGTGACACCACCGCAGAAGAGATCAACGCGGTCGTTGAAAAAGCGGCAGTCAATTCACCGGTCTTGGCGGTCAACGCCCAGCCATTGGTGTCTATCGATTTCAACCACGACGCCAACTCGTCCACTTTCGATAGCAACCACACCCGTGTTAACGGGCGGCTGGTGAAAATCATGGCCTGGTACGACAATGAGTGGGGCTTCTCCAACCGCATGCTGGATACCGCGGAAGCCATGCAGGCCGTCGCCAAGTAATCCAACCGGTCAGGGACAGGTATCGCCGAGCAATAACTCCGTTTTCAACCGTTGTTGCTCGGCGGGCTTCAGGCCGAGAATCATCTGCGCCGCCACCCGCCCTTTGCCTTCGCTATCCTGCCTAACCGTCGTCAAACGGGGGGCTCGGTACTGGCCTTCCGCAATCCCGTCAAAGCCGGTGATACGCAGCTCCTCGGGTACCCGGATGCCGCGCTGCTCGGCCAGCGTCAGCGCCGTCAAGGCAATGCGATCCGACATGCACAACAGCAGGTCGGGACGCTGGTGCTCAGGTTGATCGAGTATTTCTGCCAATACCGGGCGACACACCTCGAACGTATTCTCCTCGATATTCCACAGCGGTACCTGTTGTGCATCCACGCCGTGTTCGCTGAGCGCGGTATGGAAACCTTCCAGCCGTGCGCGGCTGATCGTACTGGTGTTGGGCAGCAGGGTGTGCTCGGGCGTCACGCGCCCGTTGCAGGGTTCCTTGGTCAAGCGCAGGTTAATAATCGTTGGTCGCTTTGATGGCTGCTTAAGGGCATGGCAGGCGATGTGGTAGCTAGCCTCGGTATCGTCGATATGAACCGTTGGGCAGCCTTCTACGTCAAAATCGACCGAGACGAGCGGACGATGGGCCGGCAGCCGCTGCAACAGCTGGTTGTTGGGCATCAAACCATAGACGATGAAGCCATCGGCGATATTAGCCGAGCCCGCTGGTTGCGAATCGTGTCCACGCCCCGGCAGCAGCAACAGCGTATGCCCATGGGCGTCGAGAACTTCGGCGACACCGGAGAGAAACTCGCTGGCCACGGCATCATTCAAGCTGTAGGTAAGGCTCTCTGCCAGTACCACGGCAACAATTCGTGAACGGCCGGTGCGCAGGCTGCGGGCCTTGGCATCCGGACCGCTGTATCCCAGGCGGGCCGCTTCACTCAAGATGCGTTCGCGCAGTGTGGGAGACAGTTGGTCGGGCCGGTTGAAGGCGTTGGAAATGGTGGCAGTGGAGACGCCGAGTTCACGGGCAAGGTCCTTGAGCGTCATTCGGCGGGGTGGTGTCACGGGGTTTCCTATGCAGGCTAATGTCAGGCGTCCATCCGCAAGAATACCGACCCCCGCAGCCACCCGACAAGCCTTGCATCATACGGCTCGTGGCGATCTGCGCGGGTCGGTGGATAATCGTGGTCAAAGCACGCCAGTCAGGCGGCTTGCCGTTGAGCAGGCAAATCCAGCGCGGCACCGCGGTCATCGAACAGATGGACATGTTGCGTGTCAGGCACCAGCGCGACGTGTTGCCCTTCTTCCCATTGACTAGGCGCTTCGCTGCGATGGATCAGCAGTGTATCCCCTTCTTTGGGATCCAGGTAAACGTAGACTTCGTTACCCAGGTATTCAACGTTGACGATCTCGAAACGGTTATCTCCAGACGGCTCTGCCAGGCGTAGGTGTTCCGGGCGCACGCCAATACTGAGCGCGGCGCTTTGCGGCTGCGCACTTGCATCCTGTGGCAAGGCAAGTTCGCCCACGCCTGCAGCGAGTACCCGGCAGCCATGGTCATCCTTTGCCAGCAGTTGGGCGGGCATGAAATTCATGGTGGGTGAGCCGATAAACCCGGCAACGAACTTGGTAGCGGGGCGCTGATAAAGCGCTTGAGGGCTGCCCACCTGCTCGACGTGGCCGCCGTTGAGGACCACGATCTTGTCGGCAAGCGTCATGGCCTCTACCTGATCATGGGTCACGTAGATCATGGTGGAGCCGAGACGATTATGCAGCCGGGCGATTTCGTTGCGCATCTGCACGCGCAGTGAGGCGTCCAGGTTGGAGAGCGGTTCGTCAAACAGCAGAATGCGCGGTTCCCGGGCCATGGCACGGCCCATGGCTACCCGCTGGCGCTGGCCACCGGAAAGTGCCTTGGGCTTGCGGTGCAGCAACTCTTCCAACTGAAGAATCCTGGCTGTACTCATCACCCGATCATTGATCGTCTCATCCGACTGTTTGGCCAGCTTAAGACCAAACGCCATGTTGTCGTATACGGTCATGTGCGGGTAGAGCGCATAGGACTGGAACACCATGCCGACACCGCGTTCACGTGGCGGTAAATCGTTGACCACAGTGTCATCAATACGCAAATCGCCATCGGTGATGGATTCCAGACCGGCAATCAGGCGCAGCAGGGTGGATTTGCCGCAGCCCGATGGGCCGACAAACACCACGAATTCGCCGTCGCCGATTTCCAGATCGACATCGTCGATGATGTGGTCGCGGCCAAACACCTTGTTAATTTTTTCAAGCGTAACACTTGCCATGGGTGACTCCTTGCCAACCTCAAGGCCTGTGCCCCGGGTTGGCCTGTTGTTGTTTGAAACGGCCTAGGCGGTGCGCATAAAGGCCGCCTGGTAAGCGGGGAGCGTCAGTCTGTCGCCGTCGCGTTGATAGTTGAAGCCATGGCCGTCGAGATCGGCGGTCACCGTAACGGGGAGCGTAACCTCTTGCGGCTGGCCGGTCAGATTGAAAACGCACAGCAGGGATTCGTCGCCGTGTTGGCGGGTAAAGCCCAGCAGGTCGTCGCCCACGTCGACCAGCGTCAAGTCACCGTCAAACAGCGCGGCGTGCTGGCGCCGAAACGCCAGCAACTGGCGTGTGGCATTGAGGGTTGAGGCCGAGTCGCCCTGTTGCTGGCTCACGGCAAGCTCGCGATGTCGTGGCGAGACCGGCAGCCATGGTTCAGCGCTTGAAAAGCCCGCCTGGGACGAATCATCCCAGGGCATGGGCGTGCGACAGCCGTCGCGGCCCTTGAATTCGGGCCAGAGCACCTTGCCGTAAGGGTCCTGAATGCGTTCAAAGGGAACCTCGGCTTCGGGTAGCCCAAGCTCTTCGCCCTGGTAAAGGCAGACGCTGCCACGTAGTGAAAACAGCATTGCCAGGGCAACTTTAGGATAGGCCGTTGGGTCTTCGTCGGCGCCCCAGCGCGAGGCGCTGCGCTCAACATCGTGATTCGAGGTGGCCCAGCACGGCCAGGCATCGCCCGCCAGCCGCTGGAAGCGCTCGATGACCTCACGTAGATAGGCAGCGGAATGCGGCTTGTTGAGCAGGTCGAAGGTGTAGGCCATATGCAGCTTGTCGCCCCCGGCGGTGTACTCGGCCATACGCTCCAGCGGGTTGTCATCGCCGATTTCACCCACGGTCGTGGTGCCGGGGTATTCATCCATCAGCGCACGCAGATCCTTGAGAAAGTCCAGGTTCTCCGGGCGGCTGAGGTCATAGACGTGGCGCTGCCAGGTATACGGATTGCTGTCCGGGGCGCCCAGGGTTTTGGCTTCGCCTTTGGGAACGGGTGGGTTGTCGCGTAACTTGGCGTCATGAAAGAAAAAGTTGACCGTGTCCAGGCGGAAACCATCGACACCCAGCTCCAGCCAGAAGCGCATATTATCCAACTGGGCCTGACGCGCTTCCGGGTTATGGAAGTTGACGTCCGGCTGACTGGTTAGAAAGTTATGCATGTAATACTGCTGGCGGCGAGGCTCGAAGGTCCATGCCGGGCCGCCAAAAATCGACAGCCAGTTGTTGGGTGGCGTGCCGTCTGGCTTGGGGTCAGCCCATACAAACCAGTCAGCCTTGGGATTGGTGCGATTCTGGCGGCTTTCCTGAAACCAGGCGTGCTGATCCGAGGTATGGCTGATGACCTGGTCGATCATCACTTTCAGGCCCAGCCTGTGGGCTTTGGCCAGCAGCGCCTTGAAGTCGTCCAGCGTGCCGAACATCGGGTCCACGTCGCGGTAGTTGCTGATGTCGTAGCCGAAATCGAGCATTGGCGAAGTAAAGAAAGGCGATAGCCAGATACCGTCGACATTGAGCGATGCCACATAATCGAGCTTTTCAGTAACGCCGGGTAAATCACCGATACCATCCCCGCGGCTGTCCATGAAGCTGCGCGGATAAATCTGATAGATAACGCCGCCGCGCCACCAGGCGTTTGTGTCTTGGGTATCTTGCATGAGTGAGTCCGTTGATGACATTAAAAATCCTTAGCCTTTGACGGCGCCAGCGGTGAGTCCAGAGACGATGCGTCGCTGGAAGATAATCACCAGCACCACCAGTGGGACAGTCACCACCACCGAGGCCGCCATGATGGGCCCCCAGGGCAATTCGTAGGCGCTGCCGCCGGACAGCAGGGCGATCGCCACCGGCACGGTGCGCTGGGTGTCGGTCAGGGTGAAGGTAAGTGCGAACAGAAACTCGTTCCACGCGGCAATGAAGGCGAGCAGCCCGGTGGTCGCCATGGCGGGCCACATCAGGGGTAAAAACACCTTGGTAATGGTGATCCACGGTGTAGCGCCGTCCATGATGGCGGCTTCTTCAAGTTCCATGGGGAGCTGCTTCATGAAGGTGGTCAGCACCCACACCGTGAAGGGCAGGGTGAAGATGGTGTAACTCAAGATCAGCCCTGCCGGGTTGTTGTAGAGGTTGAGCGTGCGGATGACTTCAAACAGCCCGGAGAGCACTGCCACCTGGGGAAACATCGACACTCCCAGAATGACCAGCAATACCGTTGAGCGCCCGCGAAAACGGACGCGACCCAGCGCGTAGGAGGCCGTAATGCCCAGCAGTAGGGCGATGAACACCACGCTCACGGCGACCACGATGGAATTGAAGATCGCCCGCAGAAAGCTCGACTGGGTGAGCACCTGGGCGTAGTTACCCAGGTGCCAAGTAGACGGCCAGAGCTCCACGCGGAACAATTCGCTTGAAGGTTTGAGCGAGGTGATCACGGCGTAATAGAACGGGAACACGGCGTAGACCATGATCAGCACGATCAGCGCCCAGAAGCCGACCCGTTTGGCTATTTTGCTCAGCTGACGTGCGGTCATGCGTCACCTCCCAGTTGCAGTTGCTTGCGACCGGCATAAATGTAGGCAACGGTTGCCAGGGCGATAATCAGGAACAGCAGGGTGGACGCCGCGCTGCCATAGCCGACGTCCTGGAATTCGACCAGTTGCTGGCGAGCGTAGACCGACATGGACATGGTGCTGGTGGAATTCGAGGTCAGCACGTAGATGACATCGAACACCCGCAGTGCGTCGAGAAGGCGGAAAATCACCGCCACCATCAAGGCAGGGGTAACCAGCGGCAGCGTCACCTTGAAAAACACCCGCACCGGATGAATGCCGTCGACTTCGGCAGCCTCGTAACAGTCCTTGGGCAGCATCTGCAGGGCGGCAAGCACCAGCAGGGCAACAAACGGGATGGTTTTCCAGACATCGACCATGATCACCGCCCACATCGAGTAGGTGGCGCTGGCGGTCCAGGCAATGGGGTCATCGATGACGCCAACCCCCATCAGCATGTGGTTGATGATGCCGAACTGGTCGTTGAGCATCCATGCCCACATCTGCGCCGAGACAATGGTGGGGATGGCCCAGGGAATCAGTACAGCGGCACGCACAATGGTGCGCCCTTTAAACTCCGCATTGAGAATCAGCGCAACGATGACGCCAAAGACAACCTCAAGCGATACCGACACCACCGAGAAGTAGACGGTATTCCATACCGACTGCCACCACACGGGGTCGGCCATGATGCCAAACCAGCGGCCGTTATCGTGAACCAGGTAGTTCTCGAAACCGATGAAGTTGGCGGTGCCCAGGTCAGACAGTGAGGCGTCGGTAAAACTTAAAAAGAAGGTGCGAAATAAAGGCCAGCCAGCCACCAGCGCTAGCGCCACCAGCATGGGGGTCAAAAATAACCAGGCCGCCTTGACCCGCTGACGGCGCACCTTGGTGCCGCGCGAGCGCCGCGCCGTCAATGGGGCGGTGCGCGCCCCAACGGGCGCGCTTGAGTGAGAAGTCGTCATCAGGCTCTCCAGCGTTACCAGTTACGACGCTTCAAACGCAGAAGCTCGTTTTCCAGGTCCTCAATGGCCTGGGCGCCATCCTTGGTACCCGAGAGCACCTCGTGGGTAGCGCTGAAGAAGGCGTTGCTGACCCGGCCGTAGGCATCGCCGGTTGGCGCAGAAGGACGGGCAACGGCGTTGGTGAAGGTGTCGTAAAGGGTGCCGAAGAAGGGCACGGCATCCAGCACCTCGTCATCCTGATAGAGCGCGTCAATGGTCGGGTTGTAGGAGGCTTCGATGGCGCGACGTTTCTGCTCTTCCTCGCCGGTCAGGAAGGCCACCAGGTCGGCGGCAAGCTCGGGGTTCTCGGTGTAGCGGGATACCGCCAGGTTCCAGCCACCAAGGCCAGCAGCGCTTTCACCGTCTTCGCCGCCCGCCGGCAGTTGGGTGACGCCGACATTGCCACGGACGTCGCTGTCTTCGCTTTGCGCCAGCGCCCAGGCGTAAGGCCAATTGCGCATGAAGACGGAATTGCCACCCTGGAAGACACCGCGGGCTTCTTCCTCGGTGTAATTGAGCACGCCATTGGGCGAGATGTCGCCGATCCATGAGGCCGCCAGGTCAAGCGCTTCGGCCGCCTGCGGGTTATTGATGCTGACCTCGCCGTCAGCCTCGACAACATTACCGCCACCGTGGCTTGCCACCCATTCAAGGGCATTCACCGTCAAGCCTTCATAGGCGCGGCCCTGGAAAACATAGCCCTGCATGCGGTCGTTGCCTGCTTCGCGCTCTGCCTGCTTGACCGCGCGGGCAGTTTCGGTCAGTTCCTGCCAGGTGGTGGGTACTTCAAAGCCATGTTTTTCGAGCAGGTCTTCGCGGTAATACAGCACGCCTGCATCGGTAAACCACGGCATGGCGACCAACCGACCGTCGATGGTGTTGTTGTTCAAGATGGTCTCGAAATGTCCGGCAGCAGCGTCGTCGACCAGCACCTCGCGCAGATCGAGCAGGTGGTTGGCCAGCAGCCCCGGCCAGACAACGTCAATCTGCATGACGTCGATATCGCTGGAATTGGCGGACAGGATCTGCTGATACAGCGAAAGCCGCTCGGTGGACGAATTGGGCGTCGAGACCACATCGACCTCGTGGCCGGTCTTTGCTTCCCAGGCGGCCACGCCTTCCTGGCAAAGCGTCAGTTCGGCACCTACGGCACCGCATGAAATAGTCAGGTCAGCCGCCTGAGCCTGGCTGATGCCACCAGTAGTGCTGGCAAGCGCAATGGCGGTCGTTAAAAGCGTTTTTTTCATGATGGTTCCTCGGCGTTTGTTGTTGTCGGGTAGCGCATCGTTCAAGCCCGTCGAACGTGGACTTAAACGATTAAGTTGGTGCGCATAGTTAGCCGCCTCTTGTCAGCAAGTTCAATAGCGACTTTTGTCTAATTATTTATTCAGGTTTTGCTAACACGATGCCTGCTGTTTAGACATTGGTCGACAATTAGTAATTACTGGTTGGTTTACGTAGTCTTAATCGATTAAGTTTCGCCTGTTCCAGCGTTTTGGTTGGCAGCAGTGGTTGCTTTACCAACTGTTGGAGCAAATACGATTTACAACAATCGACTCAAACGCGGCCGCTTTCATGCGCATCGGATTGCAACGCAGTGAAGGGCGGGCGTCGAACAACAATAGGGTTTAAAACAATGGATAAAATGACGTTCAAAACACCGCTGGCGATTGCCATCGCCGCCGCCAGCCTGGGTGTCAGCGGTGCGGCCATGGCCGATACCACCATGGAAGAGCGGCTTGCCGAGTTGGAAGCGCGGATTATCGCTGCTGAGCAGCGAGCCGACGCCGCCGAGCAGCGTGCTGCCGAGGCTGAACAGCAACGCGCCGCGACCGCTGATATTGAAAGCGATGCTGAAATTGAAGAGCGTCTGGCAAGGGTAGAGCGCTATGCTGACGGCGAAGAGGGGTTTTCATTCAATGTTTATGCACGCTCGGGCTTGTTGATCGGTGAAGATGGAAAAAGTGCAGAGGGTGGTCCTTACGTCACACCTGCAGGCCCTGAAGGCGGCGCGGTGGGTCGCTTGGGTAACGAGCCCGATACCTATGCCGAAGCGATTCTGAACTACCGCATGCGGTTCGATAACGGCGCCAAAGCGCTATACCGCACCATGATTGCCGACGG
Source organism: Halomonas sp. Mc5H-6 (assembly GCF_024124705.1). Taxonomy (NCBI): domain Bacteria; kingdom Pseudomonadati; phylum Pseudomonadota; class Gammaproteobacteria; order Oceanospirillales; family Halomonadaceae; genus Halomonas; species Halomonas sp. Mc5H-6. Next base: position 139,511 of record NZ_JAMXSI010000007.1, on the reverse strand, counting down.
CACCACCTCGAGCAATGACTGGACTGGCGGCGAGTCGGATATCAACGTCCGTCAGGTATATGCTGAATTCAGCGATCTACCGAGCTTTACCGGGGCGTTTGAAAACGCCTCCATCTGGGCCGGTAAGCGTTTTGACCGCGACAACTTCGACATCCACTGGCTGGATAGCGATGTGGTGTTCCTCGCCGGTACCGGTGGCGGTATCTACGATATGCAACTGGCCGGCAACTGGAAATCAAACCTTTCAATCTATGGCCGCAGTTTTGCCGATTTTGATGTGGTCAGCAGTGAAGACCCCGGCCTCGAAGGCGATACCGATAACCTGATCCTGACCTCCAACAACTACTTTGGTAACTGGCAGTGGATGGTCAACGGCATGTCCGCCGCCGATAACGATACCCGTGATATCGGCGCCGGGCAGGAAGCCGCCGAAAACGGCTTCCATACCATGGTGGCCTACCACGGCGACAGCTTCTTCGGGTTGGGCGAAGGCAACTACAAGGCGGCAGTGCTGCACGGCCAGGGCCTGGGCGCCGAGACCAAGAACATCGGCGCCAACGGTGATTTGACCGATGATGCCAGCTCAACCCGTCTAGCGCTTTATGGGACTACCTATCTTGCACCCAAATGGCGTATTGCGCCTTCCGTACTGGCAGAAACCAGCGAAGACCGTTTTGCGGAAGGCGATTCGTATGACTGGGCCACGCTCAACGTACGTTTGGCCAACGAGCTGACTGAAAACTTCGAAATGCAGTACGAAGCCAGCTACCAGATGATCGACATCGACCCCCAGGGCTATTCAAGTCGCAACGAAGTTGACGGGGACTACACCAAGTTCACCGTTGCGCCGACTTTCAAGCCGGAAGTAGGTGGTTTCTGGCAGCGGCCTGAAATTCGCCTGTTTGCCAGCTGGAGCGACTGGGATGACGAGCTTAACGATTATTCGGCGACCGACTCCTTTGGCTCTGATGAATTTACCGGCAGCCAATGGACCTTTGGCATTCAAAGCGAAGTCTGGTTCTAAGCCAGTAGGCCTGGTAAGAGGCCAGGCCGCTTGCTGTTTACCCGTTTCTGATTGCCCGCGACACGTCGCGGGCTTTTTTACGTTTTTTAGAAATATTATGAATTGGCTGCATCCAAAACGTCTCCTCGCGGGTATTCCCTATACAGCCGCTATTTAAGGCAGCTGATATTAAACCTTTAGGAGACTGAAAATGACCCTTCATCATCTAACGCGCGCTACCTTGGCCGCCACTCTGATTGCATCCTTCAGTCACGCTGCGCTTGCCGACATGACGCCCGCGGACGTCCAGGTACCGGACGGCAATGCCGTTGCGCTCGAAACCGTCGGTGTTGGCGCAATCACTTATATGTGTGAAATGAACGACGAAGACACCATGGCTTGGGTATTTAAAGGCCCACACGCTGCGCTTAATGATAGCGACGGTAGCCAGGTCGGCAGTTACTACGGCCCGCCCGCCACCTGGGAAGCACTGGATGGCTCGAAAGTCACCGGCACCCAGCTGGCAACCGCCGCCAATGGTGATGGCAACATTCCACTCCAGCTTGTTGAAGCCAACCCCGCTGAAGGCGAAGGCGCTATTACCGGCGTCAGCTACATCCAGCGGCTGAACACCCAGGGTGGCGTTGCTCCGGATGTGGCCTGCGATATGGATCATGACGGTGCCACCGCCGTCGTTACCTACCAAGCAGATTATATCTTCTGGTCGGCTGAATAAGTCGACGAGCGCGCTAATTCCGCTGGGGTCTCGTTTGTCGAGCCTCCAGCGGCTATGCTGTCTTTGGGAACGACGACCGACGTCGGCGCCGTCACCAGGGAGCTAGGGGTTTGACTGACGAGTCTTTAGAGTTTGATCATGCTTCGGTATTAGCCAAGTGTGCCCGCGGCGAGCATGACGCCTTGCACCAACTTTATGTTTATGAAGGTGCCCGACTGTTAGGCGTTGTCCTAAGAATCGTCAAGGATCGCGGCATGGCCGAAGACATTGTCCACGATGCCTGCCTTAATATTTGGCAACGCGCCAATAGCTTCGACCCAGCCAAAGGGTCGGCGCGAACATGGATATTCAGTGTGGCGCGCCATCAGGCATTGAACGCCATCCGTTACCGTGATCGTGAAATCACGTTTGATATTGACGACCCCACCGACATAAACCTCGACGAACATTTCCAGCATTCGTCCGTTGTTGAAGAAGCCTTCGATTGGCAGACCGGCCAGCGCATGGATGACTGCCTGCATCAGTTAGAGACCGAGCGGCGTAACTGTGTGCTCCATGCCTATGTGGATGGTCTCAGTCACGCGGAAATTTCCGCCCACACGGGGGCACCGCTGGGTACCGTCAAAGCCTGGATAAAACGCAGCCTGCTGCGCCTACGGGAGTGTATGGCATGACCGGTCCCCTTGATCAAGACGACCACACCCTGGCGGGTGAATACGTACTGGGAACACTGTCGTTGGCACAGCGCAAGGCAGTAGAAGCGCGACTCAAATACGAGCCGGAATTGCTCAGAGCGGTGATGGCATGGGAAGAACGCTTCGTGCCCTATACCGCGCTGACTCAGCCAGTAAGGCCTTCTGACTCTTTATGGCCACGTATCGAACGCAGCCTTAATGCTTTGCATGACTCACAAAGTGCCAGCGTTACAACGCCGCCACGCCGTCGCTGGTTCACCCAGTTGCCGTTTTGGCAGGGAGCTGCCGGTATTGGAATGGCTGCCGCGCTAGTCATGGGCGTGATGTTGAGCCAGGTATCCACCGCGCCTACAACGCCAGAGTACATGGTGGTATTGCTCGCGCCACAAAGCCAGTCCGCAGGGTGGGTCGTTCAGGCCTCAAATCAACAGCAAATTGAGTTGATACCGCTAGGCACCTTTGAAGTGCCGGAAGGAAAAGCGCTGGAGTTCTGGACCAAGGCAGATGAGTGGCAAGCGCCTGTCTCGCTCGGTTTGGTGGAGCCGGGAGAGCCAATTCGCATGCAGCTAGATAAACTGCCGCCGCTTGAGGACAACCAGTTGTTTGAACTGACGTTGGAAGAAGAAAGCGGCTCACCTACTGGTTTGCCAACTGGCCCTATCCAGTTTATTGGTCGCGCCGTAGAGATTTAGCTGTTTCATTAACAAACACCCGGACTTGTGAACTGCACGCTAAACGATGCTGCATCTGTTCCAGATGCGGCTGGGTCAAAGGCGCTCTCTTTCTAATCATAGCAGCTACTTAGCTTTTTCCGGATACTTACCCGACCATTGTTATAACCCATCCAGTTCGCCAGTTGACCATCCTCGAAGTGAAGCTGGGCTTTTATGTTCCTATCAAATTGAAACCTCAGGTCTTATCGCGGTGTTGGCATTGCCCCTTGAACAGGCTTAGCTACGCTTATTCGTACCTCTACTGCCTCATCTTTTCGGGACGCAGACGTCGTTGATAGGGGAGGGAGTACTTGATGTGAAGTGCAGCCGCTGCGTCATATTGCAACAGCGCAAAACCAGAATAGAGTTAAGGTAACGCTTGAAGATTTTTTGTAGTAAAATTACACGTAATATTGCGTATAATGCCTTTTTTCAGATAGATTTTAGGTAATCTAACAACATTAGATCATCTAATGGTCAACAGGAGCTGAGATGAGCCCGTCACCTGCCTCCCAGGGTGCCCCATTGGGCGATCCGAATAACGCCATCGACTTAGCGCTGTTTGGCGCGCTTGGCGATTTGGCGCTGCGCAAGCTGTTTCCCGCGCTCTATCAACTGGACCGAGAAGGCCTGATGCCCGAGAGCACGCGCATTCTGGGGTTGGCGCGCCAGGAGCATGATACGGCCGAGTTTCGTCAATTGGTAAGCGGTGCGCTGCACAAGCGTCTCAAAAAGGACGAGCAGGATAAAGCCAGCCTGGAGCGCTTTCTGGACCGCCTCGATTACTTGAAGCTGGATTTTACCAGCGTCGAGGGGTTTGATGCCGTGCGTCAATGGCGCGAGGGGTCGCCGCGCCCGATGGTGGTCTATCTGTCGGTGGGCGCCAAAATCTACGGCGATATCTGTCGAAACCTTCAGCAGAGCGGCAGTCTGGACAATGCCACGCGCGTCGTGGTGGAAAAGCCCATCGGTTTCGACTTGGCGTCTTCCGAGGAAATCAACGACGCCATTGGCGATGTCTTTCCCGAGTCGCGGGTTTATCGCATTGACCACTATCTGGGCAAGGAAACCGTTCAGAACCTGATCGCGCTGCGCTTTGCCAACCCGCTGTTCGGCACCCAGTGGAATCAGAACCATATCTCCCACGTGGAAATTACCGTGGCGGAAAAGGTCGGCATCGAGGGCCGCTGGGGCTATTTCGATGAAGCGGGTCAGCTGCGCGACATGGTGCAGAACCACTTGCTGCAGTTGCTTTGTCTGATTGCCATGGACCCGCCCTCCAATCTCGACGCTGACGCCATTCGCGACGAAAAGGTCAAGGTGCTGAAGGCGCTCAAGCCGTTCACCGGTGAAGCCCTGGACAAAGACGTGGTGCGCGGCCAGTACACGGCGGGCACCAGCGACGGCCAACAGGTGCCGGGCTACCTGGAAGAGGAGGGCGCCAACACGGAGAGCCAGACGGAAACCTTCGTCGCAATGAAGACCGAGGTGGCCAACTGGCGCTGGGCGGGCGTACCTTTCTATCTGCGTACCGGCAAACGAATGCCGGAGAAGCTGTCGCAGATCGTGATCCACTTCCGCCAGCAGCCGCACTACATCTTCGATCCGGATCAGCGCAATATCGCGGCCAACAAGCTGATCATTCGCCTGCAGCCGGAAGAGGGCATTGCGCTCCAGGTACTCACCAAAGACAGCGGTCTCGATAAAGGCATGCGTCTACGCCCCGGCCCGCTGCACCTGGATTTCAACAACGCCTTCCCCAAGTCGCGTATCCCTGATGCCTATGAACGGTTGCTGCTGGAAGTCATGAAAGGCCAGCAGTACCTGTTCGTGCGCCGTGACGAAGTCGAGCATGCCTGGCGCTGGTGTGATCAGCTGATTGATGGCTGGAAAGCTCGGGAAACGCCGCCGCGCCGTTATCCGGCCGGGTCCTGGGGGCCGGTCGCCTCCATTGCCATGATTACTCAGGATGGTCGCAGCTGGTACGAGGATTATTGATATGAGCGATGCACGCACACAGCTTGCCGAACAGCTGGCAGAGGCCGTTTTTCAGGCCTTGAACGACGACCTGGAACATCAGGAAAACGCCTTGCTGGTGGTCTCCGGCGGCTCGACGCCCGTCCCCTTTTTCAAAGCGCTGGCGGCCAAGCCGCTACCCTGGGAGCGGGTGGAAATCACGCTGGCGGACGAGCGCTGGGTGGATGAGCAAAGTGACGACAGCAACGCAAAATTGGTTCGCGAGCACTTGCTTCAGGGGGCGGCAGCAGCGGCTCATTTTGAACCCTTGACCAGCGAGGCCGGGACGCCTGAAGAAGGTGTGTCCGACGTCAGTGAGCGTGCGCTATCACTTAGCTGGCCGGCAAGCGCCGTGATTTTGGGCATGGGTGGCGATGGCCACACGGCCTCGTTGTTTCCTGACAGCCTGGAACTTGGCTTGGCGCTCGCCACGGAAGAGCCGCTGGTCGCCGTGCGAACGCCCAGCCAGCCGCAGCCGCGCATCACGTTTTCGGCAGACCGGCTGCATCAGGCGCGCCGCCACATTTTACATATTACCGGTGACGATAAGAGAGCGGTGTTGGCCAAGGCTCTGAGCGGGGACGACATGCGTCAACTGCCCATCCGCGCTTTCTTATCCTGCCCCTTGGCGATTTACTGGGCGCCTTAACGCCGCTTTCGTCAATAATAATTTGCTTGGAGACTCACATGACCATTGATAAGCAGCTACCGTCGACACGTACCGCGGAGCTAGACAGCATTTGCCTCAAGGCCGAGGTGATTCCGGTGATTACCATTGATCGCCTGGAAGATGCCGTACCGATGGGGCGTGCGCTGGTAGAAGGCGGCTTGACGGTGCTGGAAATCACCCTGCGTACCGATTGCGCGCTGGAAGCCATCAAGCGCATGAAAGAAGCGCTGCCGGGCGCGAGCATTGGCGTCGGCACGGTGTTGACCCCTGCCCAGTATCGCCAGGCCGAGCAGGTCGGCGCTGACTTCGTGGTCACCCCTGGGGCGACCGACGCGCTTTATCGCTATGGCGTGGAAAGCCCGGTGCCGATGCTGCCCGGCGTATCCACCATTTCGGAACTGATGACCGGCTGGCAGTACGGCTACCGCCGGTTCAAGTTCTTCCCGGCGGAATCCAGCGGCGGGGCCAAAGCGCTCAAGGCGTTTGGCGCGCCGATTCCGGAAGCGCGTTTCTGCCCCACGGGCGGCATCACCGTCGACAACGCCGAGGATTACCTGTCGCTGCCCAACGTCATGTGCGTGGGCGGTTCCTGGCTGACGCCGAAGCCAATGGTCGAGGCAGAAGACTGGGACGGTATTCGCGAGCTGGCCCGCCAGGCTGCCGAGCGCTTTCACCACTAAAGGTGGTGTAATCAGTAAGTTGCACTCTCGCCACTTGCCTCACGCAAACAGGGTCGTTTGTGCAAGTGGATTGCCCCGGACATGGTCCGGGGTTTTTTTGCTGTGGCTAAGCCAGGCGCAATAGCGGGTCGGCAAGCCCGCGCACGCCAACGTCGCAGGTGAACAGGCCGCCCGCCTGGGGCTGTTCCCGGCGCTGGTCGTCACTAAACCCTTCCTGAGCGGTGGTGATGTAAAGCCGGTCCAGATTCTTGCCCGCGAAGGCTGGGCAGGAGGGTTGGCTAACGGGGAGCTGAACGCTATCAATCACCTGGCCATCGCGGTTCAGCCGCACCACTTTGCCAGCGCCCCACAGGGCGAGCCACAGGCAGCCTTCGCTATCGACCACGGCGCCGTCCGGGTTGCCTTCAACCCCCGTGAAATCTGCCCAGGCAACCGGTTCGCCGACAGGCCAGCCCTGGTCGTCCAACGCCCAGCGCATCACGACCCCGGCGGCTGTGTCGGTAAAATACGCCGCGTCGCCTTGAGGTGAAAAGCAGATGGCGTTGGGAATGGTGAGCCCGCTTCGCACTCGGGTCAGCTCGCCGCGATGCAGGCGGTAAAGGCTGCCCGCGCCGGGTTCGGCGGTCTTGCCCATGGTGGAAAGCCATAGGCTGCCGTGGCGGTCCACGCGGGCATCGTTGCTGCGCGTAACGGGGTTGTCGGCTTCGAAGTCGGCAAAATGCTCAAGGTGTTGCGTGGCCGGATTCAACAGGCTCAGGCTGTGTTCGCCGACCAGCATTAACCGGCCATCGTTCAGTGGGGTGGCGAGCGATACCATTTGCTCAAGCGGGTAATGGCCGTGGTCGCCGTTTTCAGGTGACAGCCAGCGAAGGCATTTGCCCAGAATATCGCACCAGTAAAGCCGTCCGCTTTCGGCGTCCCACTGGGGGCCTTCGCCCAGCTCGCAGCGGCAATCCACCGCCAGGTCGGCCATGTTGTCGTGATTCATAAACGGTCTCCTGCGGCTTGCCAGGCGTCTACCAGTGCATGGGCCTGCTTGCCGACTTGCTGAGGCGTTTGCCCCGGTTGGTAAAGTGCGCTGCCAAGGCCTGCGCCATCCACGCCCGCGGCGCGCCAGGCGGCGAAATTGTCGATACCGATACCCCCAACCGCATATAGCAATGTGTTAAGGGGCAGCACGGCGCGGACAGCCTTCATGCCCGCGATGCCCACCTGGACCGCCGGGAAGAGCTTGAGCCCGGTGGCCCCCGCATCCAGGGCATCAAAGGCTTCGGAAGGCGTCACAATGCCCGGCCAACTGGCCATGGAGAGGCGACAGGATGCTTCGATGACGGCAGGGCGGCAATTGGGCGAGACGATCAATCGACCGCCTGCGGCATGAACGTCGCGTACCTGCTCAGCGCTTAATACCGTTCCCGCACCGATCAGCGCCTGGTCGCCATAGGCCTCCGCCAGGCGTTGGATACTGGTCAATGGATCGGGGGAGTTGAGCGGCACCTCGATTTGCGTGATGCCCGCCTCAAGCAAGGCGCCGCCAACGGCCACCGCGTCATCGGGCGTTACCCCACGTAAAATGCCAATTAAAGGCAGTGTCATAGCGCTCTCCTTGTTTAGCTGGTGCTTATTGCCGGGTACTTTGGTAGGCGAGGGTCAGCCCTGCCAATACCGCTGTATCGCCGTCAACGCGCTGGGTGTCGATGCCGAGGGTTTCCAGGGCGAGTGCGTAGCGGTGGCTGAGCGCCTCGTTGCCGATCAGAGTCACGTTTTCTCCTGGCGTCAGCTCGTGGCAGGCACCGGCCAGTTCCAGGCCGATCGCCAGCCCCGAGAGATGTGCGGCAAGCACGGCACTTCGGGCATCACCGCTCGGCAGGGTATTAGCCAGCAAGTCCTGAGCGCGGACGCCGAATAGCCTCTGGCTGAAGCGTTCGGGCGCCTGATAGGTTGCCTTGACCGCCTGGGTAAACGCCTGGCGACAGCCGTCGTGTTGCAGGTCATCCTGCCCTACGGAATGCTTCAGTACGGATTGATGAGCGAGCAGTTGATATAGCTCGCCAGTCAAGTAGGTCGCAAACTCGGTGACGGCACCATCGGTTAAGCGTGCCCATTTGGCATGGGTGCCGGGCAGGCAGACAAGGCCGCTAAAACGCGATGTATCCGCCAACAGGCCAGCCAACTGGGTTTCCTCCCCGCGCATGACATCATAGTCATGGTTTGTGCTGCCGGTCTGGCTTAATCCAGGCAGTAAATAAACCCGCAGGCGAGGGTCGGCGATGGGCGGCATCACCGCGCCACGAGAGAGTTGATCGAGACGCGTGGGCGTCGCCAGATAGGCGGCTTCCTGCCAACCCTGCCGCGCGCCCGCCATACCGCATACCATCACGGGCGTTTGGCCGCTGTCGGGTAACCAGTCGTCGACGATTCCAAGCAGCTCGTCCTCGTACTCGGCGGGGGTCAGCGACAGCATGCCGCGAGGGCTGGAGGCACTCGCCATGACGTGATGCTGGGCATCCATTGCCCAGGCGCGCAGGTTGCTCGACCCCCAGTCCACCGCAATCCACGCTAAAGGACGTGTCAGTTCACTTGCGCCCATAGGGACGTCTCCCGTTGATGAGAGGGTTTACCACTCGGCAATCGAGCCATCTTCATGGGTCCAGACGGGGTTGCGCCAGCGGTGGCCGACCCTGGCGCGCTCTTCAACGAAGGCCTCGTCAATCTCCACACCTAGCCCTGGGCCCTGGGGAATCGCACAGAAGCCGTCTTCAATGCTGAGCGCCGATTTGTCGACCAGGTAGTCGAGAACATCGTTGCCCTGATTGTAGTGAATGCCCATGCTCTGTTCCTGGATAAAGGCGTTGTGGCTAACGGCATCCAGCTGTAATGACGCGGCCAGGGTCAGCGGGCCGAGCGGGCAGTGGGGCGCCAGGGCGACATCGTAGGCGGATGCCAAGGCGGCGATTTTAAGCCCCTCGCTGATACCGCCACAGTGGGAGATATCTGGCTGAATAATGTCGATCATGCCGTCCTTGAGCAGGTCGCGGAACTCAAAGCGGGTATGCAGCCGTTCGCCGGTGGCGAGCGGGTACCCAAGGCCACCGGCAATGTCTTTCAGGCAGGGCAAGTGCTCGGGAGCAACCGGTTCCTCGACGAACATCGGGTGGTAGGGCTCCAGCTCGCGCAGCAGCGCCTTGGCCATGGGGCGATGCACGCGGCCATGAAAATCGATACCAATGCCCACATCCGGGCCCACCGCATGGCGCGCTTCGGCCACCCGGGCGACCGCCTCATCCACTTTGCGGTGGGAGTCGACGATCTGCAGCTCCGGTGTGCCGTTCATCTTGAAGGCGGTAAAGCCCTTGTCAGCCAGTGCCTTGGCGCCCGCGCCCACGTCGCTTGGCCGGTCGCCGCCGGTCCAGGCGTACATGCGCATTTTATCGCGCACCGCGCCGCCCAGAAGCTGGTGCACGGGCACACCCAGATCGCGACCCTTAAGGTCCCACAGCGCCTGGTCGATACCCGCAATGGCGCTCATCAAGATTGGCCCGCCGCGGTAAAACCCGGCGCGATACAGCGTATTCCACAGGTGTTCGATGCGGTGCGGGTCCTGGCCAATCAGGTAGTCGGAAAGCTCATGAACGGCAGCCTCGACAGTCGCCGCGCGGCCTTCGATGACCGGCTCGCCCCAGCCGTAGCAGCCTTCGTCGGTTTCGATTTTGAGAAACAGCCAGCGGGGCGGTACTTGCCAGGTTTTCAGTCGGGTAATTTTCATAGGGTCAGATCCTAGTCAGTTGTCGATGGCCGGTTAATTGACGATACCCAGGTCGATCGCCGTGCGGCGAAGTACTTCCCGTGCGGCGCGAGACGCCGCCTCGGCATCCCGGCGCATAATGGCTTCAAGCACGCGGCGATGCCGTGACAGGCTGTCGTCGAAGGCGTCGGTTCGGTGCTGAGAGCCATGAACCAGGGCCATGATCGAAGGGCGCAACAAGTGTCCCATTTGCCGCCACACCAGGTTATGGCTGGCTTGATAGGTAGCATCGTGAAACATCACGTCATACTCGGCGTGCTGGGCGCGAGCGGCGGGTGACCGGGCCGTTTTCTGCATGCCTTCAAAGGCGGCTTCCAGGCGGGCGATATCGTTCGCATCGGCTGCGTCGGCGGCAAGGCCCGCTACGACGGGCTCGGCCGAAAAGCGAAACGCATAGATGGCGCGCGTGAGCTGCGGGTCGAGATCGGTAAGCCCTGTCATCCATTCGCTCATCAGCGGATCCAGCAGGTGCCAGTCGTTCATTTCACGGACGTGGGTGCCACGCCCGGCGGTGCGGTCTAAAAGCCCTGCGGCGGTCAAGCGGGTCAGCGCATTGCGCACCTGGTTACGGCTCACATCGAAGTGTGTGCCGATGTCCATTTCTTTGGGGAAGGCGTCACCCGGCTGCCAGTGGCCTGCCAGCAATGCCCTTGCCAGCAGGCGGGCTAACTCGTCCGCACCCCCTTTATGGCGGGGAAGGGTTTCCAGCGTCATAGCGGTCACTTAGTAACGATAGTGCCGGTATGGTAGTAAATGTCTGACATTTAGACAAGCCGGAGCGGTACGACCTTTGTCGGCAATGCAGGGCGCATATCGGGGCGCCCTGGGCAAATGGCTGTTATTTAGGGAGCGTTGCGCAACGCTTCGATATCGGCGTGGGTGGGCAGCGCTGAGTAGGCGCCGGGGCGCGTTACGGCGTGAGCGCCGCAGCGGCAGGCCGTTTTCACCGCGCGGGTAAGAAAGTCGGCGTCCTGGTGCCAGCCTTCCTCAATGCCGTGATGTGACAGCTCGGCCAGCAGCCCGCCGATGAAGGCGTCGCCGCCCGCGGTGGTGTCCACGGCCTCAACCTTGGGCGGCGCGATGGTTTGATCAATGCCCACGCCTTTCACCGCCACGCTATTGGGCCCGTCGGTCACCAGCATGACCTTCACGCCTGCGGCAAGGCGCTCTGCTATCCAGGCGTCTTGGGGGTGATCGCCGCGCAGGTAATCAAGCTCGTCGAGCGATACCTTGACCAGCTCGGCGCTATCCAGCAGTTGCGTCACCAGGCCCATATCCGCTTCACCCTCTGGCCAGAGGTTGTGGCGCAGGTTGGCATCCACGCTGATCAGGCAGCCTGTGCGTTTCGCCATGGACGCCATGGCAAGCGTCACGTCGGCGATTTCCGGGTCGGTCAGGCTGTTACTGCAGAAGTGAAGAATCGCGGGATTCTCAAAGACACCTTGAGGGAGATGTTCAAGACGGTAGAGCAGGTCGGCGGCCGGTGGCCGGTAAAAATCGAAGGTGCGCTCGCCCTGGCTATCCCGGGAGACAAACGCCAGCGCCGTGCGTGCCTCTTGGGTGAGGATCACGCCCTGGGTGTCCACGCCATGGTGTTGTAATTCGCGGATTAGAAAATGCCCGAAGGTATCGTCGCCGACCATGCCCAGAAACTGGCTGGGCACGCCGAGCCGGGCGCAGGCAACCGCCACATTGGCGGGAGCACCCCCGGCGTAGGGGGTAAAGGTCTCGGGTCCTGTGTCGTCGTTACCCAGGCGGCTGGAGAGCATATCCACCAGGGCTTCACCAAACGCAATGATCGGCGTCATGATCGGTTCCTTGTCATTATTGATCAGAAGAGAAGCCTTGAACTAGGCCACGCAATGGCCCCGGGCGGCTTCCAACAGTTCATACCAGGCTTCCCTGGGGAGGGTATCTGGGCCTGCTAGCATATCGGCAATCCGTTCGGGCTTCACGCTACCTACCACGGGCGCAGGGCGATTAGGCAGCGTACGTAGCCATGCCAGGGCAAGTGCGCCGGGCGTGCTGTTGTACTCGCTTGCCAAACGGTCAAGCACCTTATGCACTGCGCCCTGCATCAGGTGACCGCCTGCCAGCGGCGACCAGGCCATCGGCGCGTGGCCGTCGGCGCATAAATCGTCGAAGCTGCCGTCAAACAGCGGTGTGCTATGGGCGATGGACAGCTCGATCTGATTGGCGCGCAGCGGGTAGTGCATGGCGCTTTGCAACCTGCGCCACTGGCCGGGCAGGTGGTTGGAAACGCCTGCGGCGCCAATTTTGCCTGCCTCGATGGCCCTGTCCAGGGCGCGCCCGGTGGCCTCGGCGTCCATCAGCAGGTCAGGGCGGTGGATCAGAAAGTGATCGATCCGTTCAACGCTCAGGCGGTTTAGCGCGTCATCAATGGCTTGGCTCAGGTACGCTGGGCTGGCGTTGTAGTGCTTGACCTCGCCTGAGCCAGGGGCGGGGTTGTCGTTGGCAATACTGGCCTTGGTCACCACCTTGAGCCGCTTGGCAAGCGCCGGGCGGGCGCGCAGTGCCTGACCAAACAGCGTCTCGCCAGCCCCCTTGCCGTAGATATCGGCGTGGTCGAACCAGTGCAGCCCCTGCGCGAGTCGCGCCTCGATCCAGTCAGCCAGGTGGTTGGCCTGGTGCATTTCGGCGGTCTCGTGGAGACGCATCATGCCGAGGACAAAGGGCACGTCAAAAGTTGGCGCGGGCATAGGGAGGTTCCTGTTGGTGGGCTTAAAACACTTCTTCGTTATGCAACGCCTCAGCGGCGCCCAGTAGCCCCGTCCACGGGTGGGTGACCACCCAGACGGGAATGTCAGCGTTATACGCCCCCATGCGGCCCTTGTTGACGAAGCCGTCGCGCAGCTGGCTTTTGGGCAGCCAGTCAAGCAGGCGCGGCAGGATCCCGCCGCACAGGTAAACGCCACCTCTGGCGCCCATGGTCAGCGTGGCATCGCCACACACATCGCCTAGGATTTTCAGGAACCGCAATAGCGTGGCGGTGGCAATCGGGTCGCCCTCGTTGGCTGCCTGGGTCACCTCCGCGGGGGAGGCGCAGCGCGGTGCCTGATCGTCGAGCGCGCAGTGGGCCTGATAAAGCTCGAGTAAGCCTTGGCCGCACAGAATGCGCTCGACGCTAACACGTTGGTGGCGCTGTAAAAATACGTCAAGCAGCGCGCGCTCGGTGTCATCGGTGGGCGCGAAGGTGACGTGGCCACCCTCGGTAGGCAGCGGTATCCAGGCGTGCTGGCCAGGGAAGACCCCGGCCACGCCAAGCCCTGTGCCAGGGCCAATCACCAGGCGGGTGGAATGTGCCTGGCCGTCACCGGCCTGAACCTCGACGAGGTCATCGGCGGTCACATGGGGCACGCCCAGGGCCTGAGCGGTAAAGTCGTTGATAACCTTGAATAGCGATAGGTTCAGCGTTTCGCGAACATCGCGCTTCATGAAGTCCCAGTGGTTGTTGGTCATCTTGACCCGTTCGGCGTGAACCGGGCAGGCAAACGCCAGGCAGGCTTCGCGAGGGGCGTTGTCGCCGGTCGCACCCACCCTGGTCAGGTAGTCCTGAATCGCCTCAATGACGCCCGGGTAGTCGGCGCAGGGCAGGTTGATGATATCGTGCGGGGTAATGTCGCCTGGCGTCACCAGCGCCAGGCGTGCATTGGTCCCGCCGATATCGCCGATCAAGGCCGGTCGCATCAGGCATCCTCTTCGAAGATCTGTCCTTCCTGGCGGGCCAGGTCGTCGGCTTCAAATCCACCAAACACCCCGGCGCCTTCTTCGCCGCGCATGGCCAAGTGGCGGAAACCAGAGAACAGCTCGCGACCCAGGCCTACGTGGTAATGGTCAAGATTGCCGATGGCCAGTTCACGCTGCCCCCAGGTGACAGGGTCTACCTTGGCGTCGAGGGTGCCTGCGTTGGCGTCCAGGCGCACGATGTCGCCATCGCGCAGTTTGGCCAGCGGGCCGCCGTCCAGGGCTTCCGGGCTCATATGGATAGAGGCGGGTACCTTACCCGAGGCGCCCGACATACGGCCGTCGGTGACCAGCGCGACCTTGTAGCCACGGTCCTGTAGGACACCCAGGTACGGCGTCAGCTTGTGCAGTTCCGGCATGCCGTTGGCCTTGGGGCCCTGGAAGCGCACGACCACGATCACGTCGCGATCCAGGTCGCCGGATTCGAAGGCGGCCTTCATCTCGTTCTGGTCTTCGAAGATCTTCACCGGCGCTTCGACGATGCGGTGCTCTTCGGTAACCGCCGAGACCTTGATCACACCCCGGCCCAGGTTGCCTTTCATCACCGTCAGGCCGCCGGTGGGCGCGAACGGGTTGGCGACGGTGCTCAGCACGGCTTCGTCGAGGCTCTTTTCGGGACCTTCGTTCCAGACCACCTTGCCGTCTTCCAGGAAAGGCTCCTGGGTGTAGGCGGTCAGGTCGGTGCCGAAGACGGTGGGAATATCGCCGTGGAGCAGGCCTGCGCCCAGCAATTCGCGGAACAGGAAGCTCATGCCGCCTGCCGCCTGAAAATGGTTGATATCTGCCTGGCCGTTGGGGTAGACCCGCATCAGGCTTGGAGTGACCGCGGACAGATCGGTGAAGTCGTCCCAGTTGAGCGTAATGCCAGCGGCGGCGGCCATGGCGATCAGGTGCATGGTATGGTTGGTGGAGCCGCCCGACGCCAGCAGGCCAACCACCGCATTGACGATCGCACGTTCGTCGATCTGCTTGTAGAACGGGCGATAGTCACCGCCAGGCTCGGTGTTGCGGATTGCCTGCTCGGTGGCGTAGCGGGTCAGGGCCTCGCGCATCTCGGTGCCAGGATTGACGAAGGAGGTGCCCGGCAGGTGCAGGCCCATCACTTCCATCATCAACTGGTTGGAGTTGGCAGTGCCGTAGAAGGTACAGGTGCCGGGGCTGTGGTACGACTCGGACTCGGCTTCCAGCAGCGCATCGCGGCCGACCTTGCCTTCAGCGTACAGCTGGCGGATGCGGGCCTTTTCCTTGTTGGGCAGGCCGCTGGGCATTGGGCCCGCTGGCACGAACATCGCGGGCAGGTGGCCAAAGCGTGCTGCGGCGATGAACAGCCCTGGCACGATCTTGTCGCACACGCCAAGGTACAAGGCAGCGTCGAACATGTTGTGGGACAGGCCCACGGCGGTGGCCATGGCAATCACATCCCGAGAGAACAGCGACAACTCCATGCCTGGCTGGCCCTGGGTCACGCCATCGCACATCGCCGGTACGCCACCGGCAAACTGGGCGGTAGAGCCCATGGCACGGGCAGCCCCCTTGATGGTTTCCGGGAAGGTCTCAAACGGCTGGTGAGCCGAGAGCATGTCATTGTAGGCGGAGATGATCCCCAGGTTGGCGCTGTTCATCAGCTTGAGGGAATCCTTTTCCTGCGGGTTGCAGGCCGCAAACCCATGGGCGAGGTTACCGCATGAGAGCTCGCCGCGATGCACGCCGCGTTTGTGCTGGTCGGCCATGCGCCGCTCGTATAGCGCGCGCCGCTCGGCAGAACGCTCACGTATGCGCTGGGTAACCTCGGCAACGGTGGGGTTTAAAGGGGCGTGTGTTGAGCTCGGCATAGGGACCTCTGCATGGTAGAGACGGTGAGTCAGACCTGTAGTTATTTTACATTTTTTGATGGCGATAGGAGAGACCTTACGGCAATAAAAGCGCTAATTGTAGTTTTATTACCCTAATTGATGACAGCTATCGCCCTGGGCGATCAGGGCAAACGATGGATTGCGGTAGCGGTAATCGCCCGCTTGCAAAGCGTAAATCGCAAGTATAGCAGGCCTGCTTTTGCTACCATCCCCCCCTCTCGTGATGTTGAACGCTCTGGAGCCGCCATGCCTATCGATGTTGCCCCGTCTATTATCGAGCGTATTGCGCCGGTAGATGCTTGCGCAGGCGAACGTACCCGCGCCTATCTTGATACGTTGACCAAACCCCGGGGCAGCCTTGGTCGCTTGGAGACACTCGCCATACAGTTGAGTGCCATCACCGGTGGGCAAACGCCCAATGTGACGCCAGCCAGTGTGCTGGTATTTGCCGCCGATCACGGTGTGGCCGAAGAGGGCGTGTCCGCGTTTCCTCAGGCCGTAACGGCGCAAATGGTTGCCAACTTCGCAAGCGGCGGTGCCGCCATCAATGTCTTTGCCCGGCAGATTGGCGCGAGAATCGACGTCGTCGATGTGGGGGTGGTGGCAC
This sequence comes from Halomonas sp. Mc5H-6, assembly GCF_024124705.1. Taxonomy (NCBI): domain Bacteria; kingdom Pseudomonadati; phylum Pseudomonadota; class Gammaproteobacteria; order Oceanospirillales; family Halomonadaceae; genus Halomonas; species Halomonas sp. Mc5H-6. The sequence continues at coordinate 122,968 of NZ_JAMXSI010000007.1, read as the reverse complement.
CCTTGACCGTGGCGGGTGTGACGCATGCCAAGGTGCGCCCAGGCACGGCCAATATGGTGCTCGAAAACGCCATGCAAGGCGCTGAAGCCCACGCAGCAATCAATGCGGGCGTTGCCGCCGTGGAGCGCGCCAGCCACGCCGGGGCCCGGTGCATCATCGTTGGCGAAATGGGGATTGCCAATACCACCGCCAGCAGCGCCATGCTGGCGGTGTTGACCGCTACGTCAGTTGCTCAGGTGGTTGGCGCCGGGACCGGTATCGATAGCGCACAGCAAGCTCATAAAGTAGCGGTGATCGAGCGCGCCATTCAAGCGCGCCAGGCCGACCCCAATGACCCTCTGGACGTGCTTGTTAAAGTGGGCGGCCTGGAAATCGCCGCCATGACCGGGGCCTACCTGGCCTCGGCGGCACACCGGCTGCCCGCTATCGTCGATGGCTTTATCGCCACGGTGGCGGCGCTGGTGGCGTGTCGTTTATGCCCCGCGGTGCGTGGCTACCTGGTATTTGGTCACCGCTCGGAGGAACCAGGCCACGCCACGGCACTTGACGCGTTGGACGCCAAGCCGCTGCTGGCACTGGGCATGCGTCTGGGCGAAGGCAGCGGGGCGGCATTGGCATTCCCGCTGCTTCAGGCGGCTGTCGCAATGCTCAATGAGATGGCAACTTTCGCCGATGCGGGCGTAAGCGATAGCGCCCGCCAATGATGCCCTTCAACGACGACGCACTCATGATCCTGGTGTGGATCGCCGTGGCGATCATGATTGATCTGATCGTCGGTGACCCGCGCTCGCTGCCGCACCCAGTGGTGATCATCGGCCGTTTTATCAGCCACTACGAGCGGCTCTGGAACCGCGGCTCGCCCAAGCAGCGGCGGCTGAGTGGCGTGCTGCTCACCGTCATTGTGGTGGGTGGCGTATGGGGGGGTAGCGTGTTGGTGCTGGCGATCTTGGCGCGTTTGCATCCCGGGCTTGCACTCATCGCGGAGCTCTGGCTGTTGTCCACCACGCTTGCCATCAAAGGGTTGGCGGATGCGGGGCGCGCGATTGCCGTCCCGCTTGCCAAAGGCGACCTGCCCGCCGCTCGGCAAGCCCTCGGCATGATTGTCGGGCGCGATACCTATGGCCTGGATGAAGCCGAGATTACCCGCGGTGCGGTTGAAACCGTGGCGGAAAATACCGTCGATGGGATTACCGCGCCGCTGTTTTTTGCCCTGATCGGCGGCGCGCCGCTGGCGCTGGCGTACAAGGCGGTGAATACTCTGGATTCGATGGTCGGTTATCGCAACGCACGCTATAACGAGTTCGGTTATGCCTCCGCCAGACTGGACGATGCGGCCAACTGGCTGCCAGCTCGCTTGACGGCTTTTTGTTTGTGGCTAGCGGGCCTGCTGTTGAGCGTTTTTTGGGGGATGCGCTTGCACTGGCGAGGCGCGCTGCGCGGTACCTTGTGCGATGCACCCCGTCACCCGAGTCCTAACGCTGGCTGGCCGGAAGCCATGGTGGCGCGATTGCTCGGTGTGCAGTTGGGCGGTACCAATTACTATGAAGGTGTGGCTTCTTGTCGTGCGACGCTAGGCAAGCCGCTGGAGTCACTTCGGGTTGACCATATCGACGCCACGATTCGCTTGATGCACGGTGGCTGGATGCTATTCATTTTGCTGTCCGCTGTCCTGATGGTTGGGTTGGGTATGATTTTTCCGAGGCTTATATGAGTACACCTGAATGGCCCAGCCACGGCGGCCAAGCCGAGGCGCTATTAGCCCACTTCGGTTTGCCCTCCGGGCATCGTCTGGACGATTTCAGCGCCAATCTGAATCCCCTCGGGCCACCCGCCTGGGTACGCGACTGGTTAACGCAACATCTGGTCGGCCTTGAGCGCTATCCAGCGCCGGATTATTCCGCGGCCCGCCAGGCCATCGCCAACCATCACCAGCTGCAGCCCGAACAGGTGCTGCTGACCAACGGCGGCGCCGAGGCGATTTTTCTTGCCGCCGCGCTACATGCCTGGCAGCGCGCGGCGATTATGACGCCAAGCTTTGGCGAGTATGCCCGTGCTTGCTGCGCCCACCAGCTCTCAATCGTTGAGATCGCGCTGCCCGCGCCGGACTTTGCCCTGGATGTTGATACGCTGTTGGCAAGGCTTAATGATATCGATGTGCTGTTTCTGTGTCGGCCCAATAATCCCACAGCGACCCTTATCGATACCTCGGCCATGGAGGTACTGCTGGATTACACGGCTTGGGCGGGTTGCCGGGTGGTGGTGGATGAGGCCTTTGTGGATATGGTCGGCGATACGCATGATGCGGTGTCGCTGGTACCGCTGCTGGATCGCTACCCGCATCTGATTCTGCTGCGTTCAATGACCAAGTTTTATACGCTGCCAGGGCTACGGCTAGGCTACCTGCTGGCGGATGTGGCCACGATTCAAGCGGCACAGACCCACCAGCCGCCCTGGAGCGTGAATCACCTGGCGGCGGAGCTGGTAGCGCCGCTGCTGGCGGACGGTGCCTTCACCCGGCGCACCCAGCGCTGGTTAGCCAGCGAGCGGCCACGCCTGCATCAAGCACTTAGCGAGTTGGGTCTGGACGTTGTACCCAGCCAGGCCTGCTTTTTTCTTATCCGGCCTGGTGCCGCGCAGCGCGCCGCAGGCACCACCAGTGATGTGTTATTTGAGCGGCTGCTGCAGCAAGGCGTACTGGTACGCCATACCCACAATTTTGCCGGGCTTGAGGGGGAATGGCTAAGGGTGGCGCTGCGCGATGAAGCGGCTAACCGGCGGCTAGTCAATGAGCTGAAAAAGGCACTGCATGATTGTCTTCGTTAGCGGCGGAGCGCGTTCCGGCAAAAGCGACATCGCCGAGCAGCGGGTGCTTGGCGCGGCGGCCGGTTCCCCCTGTTACTATTTGGCCACCGCAGACGTGTACGACGACGAGATGGCCGCACGTGTCGCTCGCCATCGGCAATCCAGAAGCGCGCAGTGGCTGACACTGGAAGCGCCGCTGGCCATTGATCGGGCGATTTCCCGAGTGCCAGAAGGGAGCGCCGTGCTACTGGACTGCCTGACGCTGTGGGCCAGCCAGGTGCTGTATGCCAGTAAGCTTGGCGAAGACGAAGGCTTGGCGTTACTGGCAGACACCCTCGCAGATGCCCACGCACGCAGCGTGCATCTAGTGATTGTCTCTAACGATATCAACGAAACGTTACCTCCCGGTGATGCCGAAACCTGGCGCTACCTGAGCTTTCTTCAGCGTGCCCACCGCTGGCTAGCCGCCGAGGCGGACTCGGTGCTGGAAGTGGTCGCGGGCTGTGCCATCGAATGGAAAAACGACGGGAAGTCGCTGTGAAAGAAGATGCTGTAAAAGAAGACGCCGTGAAAAACGCTTTGTTCGGTCTCTTACTCGCGCTACAGTTTTTGACAAGAATCCCCATCCCTGTCGCTTGCCCATGGACGCCTGCAACCCGGCGCTGGGCGGTGCGTGCCTATCCCTTGGTCGGCCTGCTCATTGGCAGCGTGTTGGTGCTGTTGGCATTCGCCATGCAAGACGTCCCCACGCCGATCACCGCGCTGGCGCTGCTGAGCCTTTGGGTCGCGCTTTCCGGCGGGCTGCACCTGGATGGCGTCATGGATATCGCCGATGCGCTGGGCAGCAATCAACCGTTGGAACGCCGCTGGGCGATCATGAAGGACCCGCAAATCGGCAGTTTCGGCATGCTGGCGCTGGTGTTTCTACTGGCCTGGAAGGGCGTTCTACTGTGGGCATTACTTACCTATCAAGCACCGCTCTGGTGGCTGCTGGTGGTGCCCGCGTTCGGGCGCTGGGCGGGTGTGGCATTGCTGGTGCTGACCCCCTGTGCCCAGCAAAAGGGCCTGGCCTGGAGTTGGCAGCAGTCGCTCAGCGGCCAGGACGTGGCCCTGGCGCTGGTGCCGCTGGCGCTGGTTGCGCTGCTGGCACCTTCGCTTACGCTGATTGGGCTTGCGGCGGCGGTCTTCGTGGCGCTTTCACGCGTGTTCATGTTGCGACTGTTTAACGGCATCAACGGCGATATGGTCGGTGCCACCATCGAAGGAGGAGAGCTTTGGCTACTGATCTTAGTGTGGAGCTGGTGGCAGTTCGCCACGGTATCACCGCCTGGAATCTAGAGCGCCGCTACCAGGGCCAGCGCGATATCCCGCTGCTGTTTCCCGATGCCGAAGCGGGGCTTTTGGCGCTGCGCGAAGCGCTGGCGGGTGAGCGTTTTGATGCCATTTATTCAAGCGACTTGAACCGCTGCCAACAGACGCTTGAGTGGATCCAGGCCGCGAAAGAGGGCGTGCCGGTTGCGCTTGAGCCGCGTCTGCGCGAACTCGATTTTGGCGAATATGAAGGCAAGGTCTACGACGAGCTAAAAGATTTGCCCCATTACCGCGCCTGGATCGACAGCGTCGGCGAGCTGCAAATCCCTGGCGGCGAATCGGCCGCTCACCTGCGCGCGCGCCTGGAAGCCTGGCTGCGTGATGTGGCCGTGAATGCCCGGCAAGACGGCCATCGAAAGATTCTAGCGGTCACTCACGGCGGTGTGATTCGCGAACTGCGCCGTCGTTTTGAAACCCTTCACTTCTGGGATGGCTCAGTGAGTCAGGCCCAGGGCAGGCGCTGGACACTCACTTATCAAACCGATGCGAATGGCAAAGGAGATTGGCAATGCAGCTCTTCATCGGGGGTGCCTGCGCTGGTAAACGCGACGCCGTAACGGCTCGCTTTCCCGACGCCGTATGGCATCGCCTCGCACCGGGTCAGCGGCTGGAAGAGTGCCAGCAAGCACTTGTTGCCGGCACCCCGCTGGTGATAACCGGTGTGCTCGAGTGGCTAGAAGCCGCTTTAGCAAACGCGGAAAATGACACCCTGCGCCAACAGTGGCAGGGCGATATGACACGGCTCTGCCAGCGTGCTGACGAACTTAAGGCGCCGCTTATCATTATCGCTAATGAAGTCGGTCGGGGTATTGTGCCCATGCCACCCGAGCAGCGCCGTCTGCGCGACCTCAATGGCTGGTTTACTCAAGAGGCCACCGCCCAGGCCGAGCAGGTGTGGTATGTGCGGCATGGGTTGGTGCAGTTGATCAAGTAGTTATCCCGGCTTTATCACAATAATTCGGGCAAATTTTTGCCTGTTTTGTAAGCTATTTCGTACACGTGTAAGAGATCGCTGTGACGTGCCCCGCAAGGGTTGCGCTTCGCTTCTGGCTCGCTATTCTGACCGTTTTCATTAGCGATTAATGGTCCAGGGAGCGGCACGATGTCGGAAAGGACGGGGGCACACAAAACAGGCCTGCAATTCACCCTATCGCTTCCGGGGGTGGATGATATCGCAGTGATCGACTTCACCCACCGTGAAGCGCTCTCCCAGCCCTTCGAGCTGGCGCTCAACCTGGCCAGCCGAGACGGCAATCTGGATGCTGCCGAGCTGCTGGATCGTGAAGCCACCCTGACCATCTGGCAGGACGGCGAACCGCTACGCCGGGTGCACGGCATCGTCAGCGAATTTGGCCGGGGCGACCGCGGTCACCGGCGTACCTTCTACTCCCTGGTGCTGCGCCCCGCGCTCTGGCGTCTCTCGCTGCGCCACAACTCGCGCATCTTCCAGAAAGTCGACCCGCTCACCATCATCAATACCCTGTGCGATGAGCGGGGCATTCGCGACGTGGCCTTTGCGGTCACCCGCGAGCTCCCCGAACGCGAGTACTGCGTGCAGTACCGCGAGACCGACCTTGCCTTTATCGAACGCCTGGCCGCCGAAGAAGGCCTGTTTTACTTTCATGAGTTCGAGGATAGTCCCAACGGCGCCCATCGGCTGGTGTTTGCCGACGACCCGCAGCTACTCACTAGCTTAGGCGAGCGCAGCTATCACAGCCGCGCCGGTGGCACCGCGCCCACACACCATGTGCGCAAGCTCAGCCACACTGCCCGGGTGGCGAGTTCGTCTGCCACGCTGAAAGACTACAGCTTTAAAAATCCCGCCTATGCGCAGCTGCACGACCATCTGGGCCGTGATGTGGAAGGCCATGGACAGCAGGTCGATTACGAACACTACGACTACCCCGGCCGCTACAAGCAGGATGCCTCCGGCGAGCCGTTCACTCGTATCCGCCTGGAACAGCTGCGCCGCGAGGCGATCACCGCCAGCGCCGAAAGCGACCTGCCTGAACTCGCCCCCGGGCTGCGCTTCACGCTGACCGACCACGACACCGATAGCCTCAACCGCGACTGGCAGGCCATCAGTGTTCTTCACCACGGTGAGCAGCCCCAGGCGCTGGAAGAAGACGGCATCACGCAAAGTGATTCAGCCGGTATGACCCGCTACTACAACCAGGTCACGCTGATCCCCGGCGAAGCGCCCTGGCGCGCCACGCCAAATCCCAAACCCCGCGTCGACGGCCCCCAGGTCGCCTTTGTGGTCGGCCCGGAAGGGGAAGAGATTCACTGCGACGAGCACGGCCGGGTCAAGGTCCAGTTCCCCTGGGACCGCTACGCCGAACCCAACGAAACGGCCAGCTGTTGGGTGCGGGTCGCCCAGGGGTGGGCGGGCGGCGGCTACGGCAGCATCGCCATTCCGCGCATCGGCCACGAGGTCATCGTCTCGTTTCTGGAAGGCGACCCCGATCAGCCGCTGATCACCGGGCGTACCTACCACGCCGTCAATACCGCGCCTTACCCGCTACCAGAACATAAAACCCGCACGGTACTGCGCACCCAAAGCCACAAGGCCGAGGGCTTCAACGAGCTGCGCTTCGAAGACGAAGCCGGTGAAGAGCAAATCTGGCTCCATGCCCAGAAAGACCTGGAATTGCTGACGCTCAACGACCGTATCGAAGAGACCAGCAACGACAGCTTCTTGAAGGTCAATAACGACCGCATCAGCGAAATCGACAACGACGATCACCACACGGTCCATGGCAATCGCTTCGAGCACACCGAAGGCCAACAGCACTTCAGCGTTGACGGCACGCTGCATATCAACACAGGCCAGGCCTGGCTCACCGAAAGCGGCCGGGAATTGCATATCAAGGCAGGCCATAAAGTGGTGTTTGAGGCGGGTGACGAATTAACCCTGAACGCTGGCGGCAGCTTTCTCAAGCTGGACGGTAACGGCATAACCATCGTTGGCCACAAAGTGCGCGTCAACGCAGGCGGCAGCCCCGGCAGTGGCAGCGGGCAGGCGGTGGAAGGGCCGCTGCTGCCAGGGCATGCGGTGGCGGAAGCGCATGAAGCGATACCGCCCGTCACCCATGAGGCGCTGCTGGAGGCTTCAGCACAGGAGGCCAGCATCGTCCAACTATGCCAAAAGCAGACCGATGGCAGTTGCCCACTGTCTGACTGTCCATGCCGGGATAGGGCGAGTTAATGCGTTATGCAGTGAATCTTCCGGAGCAAAGCGAACGGCGCTACTGGTTGATCGATACGGCCAGCCTTCCCGAAGGTGAGGTGTTGCGTCGCTTCTATAGCGTGGTGGACCAGCCCATGTTTCGCTGGCTTTACGACGGCACGGCCTATCACGCCGTGCGAGAAAGCGGCCCCGTGCTGCTGGATATCACACACAATGCCAAGGTGTGGCAGCAATGCAGTGCAGACTGGATGCCGTATGCCGCATCGGTGGTCATTGACACACCTGCCTCTCTGGATGCCCTGCAAAAGCGCCTGGCCGCCTGTCTGACCATCGACACGCCTGGCAGCGGGGTGGGACTGCTGCGCTTTCATGAGCCGACCGTCTTGCACCTCTTGCTGGGTGAGGAACAACTCGACCAGGCAGACCGCCTTGTCCTGATGGGGGAGGACATCTGCTGGTCGTGGCCGCTTTGCCTGAGTCAGGAAAACATCGTCCATGAACGCTATCTCTCGGCAGGCGCTAACAACCTGCCAGACGGTAAGCTACTACGATTGGCGCCGGAGACCCAGCAGCGTCTGCAAGGCTTGAGGCAGTTTTCCCGACTGATGCCCTTACTGGGCGACGCCATCCATCGTTTTGACCTGCTGCAAAAAGAAGACGACTGCATCACCTCTCTCTGGCAGGCGCTGGAGCACTACTGGCACGACACCTGGCAACTCAATCTGTCACGCAAGCAAGCGGTGAAAAACGCGCAAGGCAAGCTGATAACGAGTGACGCATTTGAACACTTCATCGAGTCCCTTTCTCTCGATGCAATGACATGACAAAGGACACGGGAATGTCACAGAACCATGCGTGCAGCCCCAAGGCGATCTACGTGGAAATTACCGGTCGTCATACGGATAACGACCAGAATGAATACTGGCTTTATCAGGGTGACGCCGCCGAAGAATGCCTGGCAGAGGGAGATGCTTCGGAAGGCCGTTACGGGCCAATTGTCGAGACCCAGCAAACGTACTTAGAAGAAGAGTTGGCAAACTATCGCTTGGTACAAAAGATAGGCGATATTGAAGTGCCGCTACTGTAGGTGGAAGAGGTCTCGCAATGCGGCCTGATTCCCAAGCAGCGTTCATTCCAGCACAACCTGATGGTCTCGACCTTGCCCATGCTGTACATCGATCATCAGGAGCTGGCGGCAGGGCCATGCCGTGGCGGCTTCGTCTACGTGTTTCTCGACAACCGACTGATCAGGGAGTTGGTGGTATCCGGCGAGCCGAACCAAGCGCCACGGTTCACCGATAGCGACATCGCGACGTACCGGCAACAGGGTGATGTTCCCACCGTTCGCGATTTCACCGGTCCCGCTCTGGCACACCTACATTTGCCCCTCAAGCTCAACGGTCAAACAGCCAATGTGCGCCTGGCTTTCTCAGATCATCCCTGGCCCTGGGCGCATATCGAACAGTTGGAAGCCAACCCGGCGTTGATCAACCAACGCTGCCAACCGCTTGCCCTCAATGAATCGTCAGTGAGTGCCATGCTGAAGGGTGACATGCGCAACATGTACACCCATAGCGTGGAGGTCGGTCGTGACGAGTGCGCTGGCAAGGCCGCCCTGGATTGGCTGCCGTCCATGCGCCCACGGGATGTGATGTATGAGCAAGCCTGGGGCAGCCCCAGGGATTATCTGGAAGACACTACGGCGGCGGGCTGGAACACCCTTGTCGAGCAGTTAGAGGCCGAGCGTGAGTTCTTCGAGTCCGATGACCAACAGGCAGTGGCGCCAGACATCGATACGCAGACGCGCCAACGGCACTTCTCCCCCGCGCTGCGTAGTTGCTTGGTGCAGCAATGGAACAATGCCTGCCGAGCGGATGATGAGCGTGCGGATGACGCCTCACTTGCCATGCTTCCCGCGCCGGAGGGAACCGACGATTGCCTGGCGGCGCTTCGCGAACAGCAGCTCTGCGCTGTTTTCTTGCGTGACCCCAAACAGGCAATTGACCACCTGATCGAGGATATCCAGGCGGGTCAGGAACTGCTTTGGGTACTCTCCGAAGGCATGAAATATCATCCCCACGGCAAGTCGGCTGAACTGATCCAGGCCAACTGTTTCATGCCGTATGGCCCGGATGGTGAAGAAAACCCGCTCTACCTCGACACCTGGTATGACACCCGCCTTGAACGCTCCCGGGAAAGCCTGTTCGCCCGCTTGATCAAGGAAGAAGAGCGCCGCCTGGCCCGCCTGCGGATCGACGAGCGGCTCTCGGCGCTGGTGGCGCTATTCGATGACACATCACCGGGGGCCTTTTGCCATACCCTTCGCGACGCCATGCTGTTTGATGATATCAACCACCTGGAGCCTTACGCGCTGCTGGCAAGGTGTATCGAGACCCTGCAAACCGGCTTGAACTGCCTCGACCTCAAGGCAACGCCTGAAGAAGCCAAGGCACTCCAGGCTCCTGCAAAGTGTCGGCAAACCCTCGAGACGCTATTTGCGGCGACACAGCAGCACGCTGGGCATGCCTGTTCGCCGTTGCTGTTTGCCGATGAGAACTGCAATACGAACATCTGGGGGAGTCCTTATGCCAGGAACCTGGACGTGCTGCAGGTGGCCGCCAAAAATGTCATGGACCAGCAGGATCAGGTCGCTACCCCGACCGGGGAACAACTGATTGCCTGGCAGCAGCGCCTGGATGAAGACGTCGGTGATCTGGGGCCGGCCATGAGCCGCGCACGCACGGCGCTCAACGGTGCGGACGCTGTCGCCAGCAGCATCGTGCCCACCCTACTCAACGCGGTGACGGGCCTGAAGCTGGGTGAGACCATGACCATTACTCTGGCCACCGATATAGCCGATCTCAAGGGTGCTTTGATGGGTGGCCTCCCCATCGAGGTGGTCGATGCCGATGGCGCCGTTCATTGGCTTTTGCCCAGCCAGTTCAAATCTTTGACCGAGGAGATGGCTCAGGGCGGCATCGCCCTCCAGGCCGCCTCCGCTCGCAACGTTTTGGGTGGCGACGTCGCTTCGTCATCAGCGGCCACCGGCCGTGCTCAGGTGACAGGACAAGTGACCAGTGAGCAGGCCTTTCGATGGACCCAGACGGGGTATATCGGGTTGTGGTCGGGGTTGGCGGGGCTTGAAATATGGAATTTGGTGGTGAGTATAAAAGAAGTCTCTAAAGATAGAAGTGTGCTCAAGGTTTCTAAAGCCGTTAGTGCTGCTATCGATACCTCGCTACTAACAGCGCAGGGTTTAAAGTTGGCTAACGTTAACTGGGGCTGGGCAGTACGTGCCAATAGTTTACTTGACACCCCCTATGTCAAATTAGCTTGGCAGGAAGCTATGGGGGAGGCCGGCCGCTTGCGTGGCTTATTGGGTTTTGGTGCTGGACTATTCACTGCCACACTGGTCGCAGTCGATGCCTATCAGCTCTATCAGCAGCAACAATACACCTCGGCACGCTGGATGGCTGGTGCCAGCGGTGCTATTGCAGTCGGTAGCTATGCGGGTTCAGGTTTTGGCCAAGCGGCTGCCAATATTGCCAAGGAAAACCTTCTTCGTAATCAGTTCTTTCACCGGCTTCTGGGGCTCATAGGCACGCCAAGGCCAATGCCCATCATGCTGGTCAGCTTGGCAGTTGCTCTCGTTTGCAACTATATGGCCACCAATAGCCGCAATGACCGTGTTTCGTTATGGACTAAATATGGCCCGTTGAGCAACAAGCAGGATGAGCGCGAAGGACGCCTCGCAGCCCTGGCTTCAGAAGATGAATCGGAGATGACAGAGAGTGACGCCAACATTCGGGACTACCTCAGCGCCTTGCAGGATGCCTCTCCCCAGCAGGCCTATATGTTGCTCCTTCAGGGGCTGTTTCAAGCTCATTTCGAGCTGGTGGCACCCCAAGGCCTGGTCGATCTCGATTCCGATTTTGTTGACTGCGATATCGCCATTCGCATGACCTGCCCCGGGCTGCGCTACGGCGAATTTAAAGTGCCCATCACTCAGGTAGAAGTAGACTGCTCGGCCCCTGTACCGGATAGGCGTCACACCTATCAATACGCCCCCATGGATAGCCGCCGCTTACTGGTGGAAATTTCGAGACAAGATCCAGAGGACCCGACGGTGCGTTATCTTGGCATCCGCCTTCCTCGGGAGTGGCATCGCCTGGGTGTTCCCACCACGGGGCTTGGCGATGTGCCCGCCAAATGGCTGGCGGCCAGTCATCACCGCTTCCACCATGAGCCGGATTATCAACGCGAATACCACCAAGGCAGTTACCTAGTGCGCATAAGCCCAGGGGATCTTGAAGGCCAAGGCAGCGTGGAATACTGGGACTCAGTCGAACGACAGCACCGCAAGCTGGAAGATAGTGTCTCCTTCGCGGCGCAACCCTCTAAGCTGACCTGGGTATGGAACAAACAAGGAGCCGAAGCATGAGCCTGACGGAACAGCCACAAGGTCACTATGCAGAGACCGCATTCCAGGCCGACGCCATTCCCCGGCAGGCGCCGCCGCCAGAAAAAAGCACTTGGAAAAAACTGGGCAGTCATTTAGACGTGGCCCGGCTACCTTGGGGACATTATATTGGCGTCAATCCCACCCTATATGAGTACGACAATGAGTGGTTTGAGGATTACCAGTATATGAAGGAAGACTATCTAGCCTATGCCATGATTAATGAAGAGCGCTGGTCAAAATTTGTCGATGAAGATATCGGCTTGCTTTATCGCTTCTTGCGCTTTTGGTTTGTGGTCATCTCTCACGGTTTTAGTTTTATCGGTGGGGGGGGGTATTTTATCGCAGGTATTGCTTTATTTGTGACTGTACTGCTTTTGGGTGCTGAGTTATTCGATCCTAGTGAAACATTTCCTTTTGATGCATTTCTAGTTCCATTCGTGATGGTGGCATTCTGCTCAGTAGCTACTGTTCTACGCAAGCTTTACGAGAAATACAGTATTCGTTTTTACAAAAGCAATAAAAACTGGTCGGACGATATCGCTTTTTGTCGGCGCACGGGTATGGTGAAGTCTTTCCAAGGTAACTTTCCGTTCTATGAATTCGATGCCTATATCGAAATGCGCGCTGATATGAAGGGTAATCAGTTCCATAGCCTCAAGGTGCGTCATCGCTATCCTCAACACAGTAAAGACGAACGCAACGGTCTACCGCTTGATTTCGGTTTTCCAGCCGACGGGAGTATTGCCCAGTTATATGCCATGTGGGACATGCTGGGCCGCTATATGGACGTCAGCCAGCCCTTGCCGGATATTCCCCGCCTGGAGCCGTTCCGCCATCTCGACCCCACCACCAAGGCTTTCGATGAGGCGGGTAAGCGTGGCCGTCCAGCCACCTACTGGCGTGATCTCTACGCCAAGGCCAGCGAGCAGGAGCTGAAACAATGGCGCGAAGAGCACCGAAAAGTGGTCGACGCCGCGCCTTGGGGCAGCCGCCCAGACCTGATGGCCCAATCCGTGCCCGGCTATGGTGATAGCTATACCGCTGAGCCCGAAGACGTTAACGCCTACGGCCGCATCCCCAACAAGTCGGACCGCTTCGTTGAGCGTGCTGAAGCAAAAGACACATCCCGGCAGAACAAACGCAATAACTATTAACGTCATCAATACGCCTTTTGCAAAGGCCAGTTATAGGTTTTTCAAGCGGTTTGTAGGCGAACTTGGCGCGTGGCCCATTCCCCGCATTAACTACGATTCCGCCAACGCTGCCCGCCAACCATCACCAGGTGTAGCGGCAGGTAGACGACTACGGGCCATATCAGCGTCAGTAGGAACAGATAAAGCAGAGGGTCGAGGCTGTCTTGAGGTTGGCCGAAGGGCCCGTGTACCCAGTTGATATTACGGTCTGGGTCGGTGAGCAGGTAGGACAACGGCACCACGATCCAGGTCAGCAGGGTTTGCCACAGCAGGGCGCGGCGCGCGTAGCCCAGTTTCGCCACGCCGATGCCTGCCACCAGCGGCAGTACGGCGTGGTAAAGCGACATGGCCCGCGTCATGGGTGGGTGCTCGGGGTTGAACATGTACTCGGTGCCACCGATGGGGTGGACGCCGGTGAGTGCTGCCGTCGCGACGTCAAACGTCCACAGACTACCGACCAGCGCCACCGCCAGCCACTGCATCGACATCAGGGTACGATGCTCTGTCCAAAGCGCCACCAGTAACAGGAAGTTTGCCACGTTGCATAGCCAGAAGAAATTCTGGGGCCCCAGCAGCACTGCATAGCTCGGTGCCCAGATCAGGATCCACAGCGAAAAGGCCAGCTTCAGCCAGCGAGGTACACCCGCTACCGGGGAATCGGCCATGGTCGTCTCCTTGTTGGCTAGACAAATCAACGTCGCTAGTTCATGGCACCCTTACTTTTCCAGCTCATCCCGCCAGGAGTGGCGTGGCGCGAAACCCACCAGACGACGCGCTTTCTCAATACTATAGAAGGTCTCGTACTCGCCCATTTCGCGCTTGATCGGTACCCCTGAGTAGAAGCGTTCAATCACCTGGGCGTTGGTCAGCCCCACCGATAGATCGTCATTGGCGACGTTGAACACCTGGTAGCCCAGGCCGTCAGTCTTCAGGCAGCAATCGACCATCTGGCCCAGGTCGCGGGCGTCGATGTAGGCGAAGATATTGCGGCGGCGCAGCGCCGGGTTGTCCATGTAGGCCGGGAAATGCTGGCGGTACTCGTGGGGCTCGATAACGTTATTGATGCGCAGGCCATAGATATCGATACCCGAGCGTGCCTGGAAGGAGCGGGCGGTGACTTCGTTGACCACCTTGCTCATGGCGTAGCTGTCCTGGGGTACGGTGGGGTGCTCTTCATCGACCGGCAGGTAATCCGGTTGCACCTCGCCGTCGGCAAAACATACGCCATAGGTCGTCTCGCTGGAGGCAAAAATCACCTTGGGAATACCCAGCTTGGTGGCGGCATCCAGTAAGTTATAAGTGCTCAAGGTGTTGATGCGATAGGTCTCGTTGTCCGGCCGGTGCAGGATGGCGGGTATCGCCGCAAAGTGGACAATGGCATCGTAACGCGGCACGCCGGTGCCCGGTTCCAGCTCGTCCATCCCGGCGTAGGCATGGCAGGCGTTGAACACCTGGCCAGCATCGGTGAGGTCTGTCTTCAGAGTGGGAATGCCGGGCACGTCGGAGGTTGCCCAGTCCAGGTTGGTGACGCGGTGACCCTGGTCGCGAAGATAGGCGGTCGCATGGCGGCCCGCCTTGCCACTGCCACCGGTGAATAGAAGTCGCATAGGTATCCCCTAATTAATGGAAAGCACCACATCACCTTAGCAAACAACGGCTAACCCCGCTGATTGATCACCTGGCTGTGCGTGTCATGGCTAAATAGCATTACGAAAACGCATCATCTGGCTGCCGTCGATGGGGTCGGCGAAAATATCGGCGTAGACACCAAAGGTCTGGCGTAGCCGGAATGCCGTCAGTACCTCTTTAGGCGTGCCACTATCCACCAGGCAGCCGCCGTCCATGACACCGATGCGGTCACACTCCATGGCGTGGTTCAGGTCGTGCAGCGAGATAATCACCGTAACCGGAAGTTGCCTGACCAGCTCAAGGATCGACAGCTGGTGGCGGATATCCAGATGGTTGGTGGGCTCATCGAGCAGCAGAATCTTGGGTTGTTGCGCCAGTGCGCGGGCAATATGCACGCGCTGGCGCTCACCGCCGGAAAGCGTGTGCCAAAGCCGGTCGGCCATATGCGCCATATCGACATCGACCAGCGCCTGAAACACGATGGCATCATCTTCAGTAGACCAGGGGCGCAATGCGGTAAGAAAGGGCGTCCGGCCCAGCGCCACTACGTCACGCACGCTAATTCTATCGGTGGTATCGGCCTGCTGCTCCACTAAGGCAATAGATTGAGCAATCGCCCGCTGCTTGAGGTTTTGCAGGGGCTGGCTTCCCATTAGCACCTGTCCTGCTTTGGGTTTGTTCAAGCCTGCCAACAGGCGAAGTAGCGACGTTTTACCCGAGCCGTTCGGCCCCACCAGGCCAAAGGTTTGGCCGGGCTCGACGGTAAGGTTAATGTCAATCAGTAGAGGCGTGCCATGCACTGACCAATCGAGTTTTTGAGCGGTTAACTGCATTACGACCTCTTGCCGCGCACGAGAATGAGCGCAAAGGCAGGTGCGCCAATCAGCGAAGTAATCACCCCGATCGGTAGCACTTGGCCGGGGATCAGAGTGCGCGAAAGAATATCTGAGCCAATCAAAAAGACCGCCCCAGCAAGCGCCGTGGCTGGAACCAAACGCGTGTGTTGGCTGCCTACGATAAAACGCATGGCATGGGGAATCACCAGTCCAACAAAGCCAACCGCCCCCACAATAGACACCATCACCGCCGTGACCAGCGCCATGGCGATAATCAGCATCCCGCGCACCGGGCGCACCGCGATGCCCATGGAGGCGGCGCTGTCGGCACCGAAGGTAAAGGCATCCAGGGAGCGGCGGTGCCATAGGCAAACCAGTACCCCAAACATTGCGGCAGGCACCGCTAAGGTTACATCGGCCCAGCGCACACCAGACAGATTGCCCATCAGCCAAAACATAATGCCGCGGGCCTGCTCGGCGCTCGCCGACTTGGTAATGATAAAAGCGGTCAGCGCATTGAACAGCTGTGAGCCTGCGATGCCTGCCAGAATAATCGCCCCCGCTGCCTGAACGCCGCGGCCACCACCGACGCCACTGTTGGCCGCATGGGCGAGCATCACCACGATACCAAAGGCGAGAAGGGCACCCACGAAGGCACCCAGGGAGAGCGAAAGCGCGCCCGCGCCAATGCCCGCGACGGCCACGGCCACCGCGCCGGTAGAGGCCCCAGCGGAAATGCCCATCAAGTAGGGGTCGGCCAAGGGGTTGCGCAGCAGCGCCTGAAGCACCACCCCTGCCAGCGCTAGGCTAGTACCACAACAAGCAGCGACGACGGCCCGGCTAAGCCGGTAGTTCCAGATAATGCCCGCATCGATCCGGTCCACCGCGTAATCTGCGCCCAGTAGCTGATTGGCGAGCACTTTGAGAATGGTATCAACGGGAATTGGTGTCTCGCCGATGGCGGTGCCCGCGATCAGCGCCGCCACGAGCACCAGCGGCGTGATCCATAGCCAGCGCAGCGCAAAACCCGCCGTAGATAGCCGCGTTAACGCAATGCTCATTCGTCAAATGCCATTGTCGCTAGCGCCTCGGCCAGTGTTTCAAGACCGTAAATAGTGCGCATCGTGGCGCTCATGGCGTGGGCATCCATCTCTATGATGTGGTCGTTTTTAACCGCCGTCATTTCACGGGTAACCGGGTCGCTGCGCAGAAACTCACGCTTGGCTTCAATATCGTCGGCAGGAAAGCGGCGGCGATCCATGCGAGCGATAACAAGCACATCGGGGTCAGCCCTGGCGATGCTCTCCCAGCCCACCGTGGGCCACTCCTCATCGGACTCGATCACATTGCGAATACCGAGCTTGTCCATCATATAGCCCGGTGCGCCGAGTTGACCCGCGACGAAGGGGCTAACCCCCAGGTCTGTCGATGAGAACCAGAACGCCGCTGATAAATCGTCCGGTAAGTCCAGGCTGTTCGCCAGTGCTATTGCTCGCTCTTCGCGGTCGATAAGGTCGGCTACCAGAGCCTCGCCAGCGTCTTGAACATCGTAAATGTCGGCGAGTTCGGTGATTCCCTTATAGACCGAATCCGTAGAGAAAGCGGCCGTGCGGGTGCCATCGCCGCCGGTAGAGTTATCCTTGGTGTCGCAGTCGGCGGGCATAATATAGGTGTTAATACCCAGCTCATGAAACTGCTCACGGGTGGCGACACTGCCGGTGGGGCCTACGTGCCACTCATACTGTACCGCCACCAGGTCAGGCCGCTTATTGACCACGGCTTCAAAGCTTGGGTCGTCGTTGGCGATCCGCTCGATCGCTTCATTGACCTCAGCAAACTGGGGCAGGACCGGGGTGAACCAGACCGAGGTGCCATTCACTCGATCAGCGAGCCCCAGCGAATAGAGAATCTCCGTGGCTGACTGGCCTACCGTCACCGTTCGTTCTGGGGGCGACGCCACGCTGATCTCTACACCGCAATTGGTTAGCGTAAGCGGGTAGTCGGTGGAGGCGTAAGCCGCCTGGGCAAGGCCGACAGCGCTCGCGGCGATGGCCGTGGTCAATCTCAACATCATGTACACTCCCGTGCATGATGAGCTCCGCATTCGGCCAGAAAACACTGGCCGAGCCACTTCGCTCGATGTAAGCAATATATCGGCAGTTCTCCTGACTGACGGGTCATGGCTAGCTCGCCTTCCCAGACGCTGTGTCCAGTGGCATCAAGGAGCATCGCTCGCCGCCTACAGTTGCGGGGGCAGTTCCGTTTCGCGGCAAGCCGCGGCGGATTCTCTATTAAGTTCCGTGGGGAACACCGACACTGGCCATTCTAGGCGGCAGGGAGATAGCGAACAACACAAAGCCTAAGGATCTTATGAAACCCCGTCATTATAGAATGTTATAACATAATATTTAAAGGACGTGTAAAAATCCAGCGGCATGCATAGCGTCAGCTGATATACGCCTTCGCAAAGTTAATAGCTTGTAACAAATTGGCCTCGCTGCTACCCCTTACTCTATACTGAACGCCTTTTCTGTTCCCACTTATTTATGAGTAGTTTATTATCATTCAGCTAGTTACCATGAATAAGATTCAAGATCGACGGTGGTCAAATCAGTTGGCAGCGTTTCAGTTGAAAAGGATTGCTCGATTGACGGGCTTGGCCAGCACGGGAGGTGCCGGTGAGTGAGTTTCCCTTTGCGGCAGTGGTTGGCCAGGAAGCGCTGAAAACCGCGCTGATCCTTAATGCCATTAATCCGCGTATCGGCGGGGTGCTGGTTAGTGGGCCAAGAGGCAGCGCCAAGTCGACCTTGGCACGAGCTCTGGCCGCTATTTTACCTGGCGATAGCGACGGGCAGCGTGCTCCTTTTGTGACGCTGCCCCTGGGCGCCAGTGAAGACAGGCTGGTCGGCAGTCTGGATCTGCAAAAGGTGCTGGCCAATGGCGAAGCCACCTTTCATGCCGGGCTGCTCGCCAAAGCCGACGGCGGCGTGCTGTATGTGGACGAGGTCAATCTGCTGCCGGATACCCTGGTCGATTTGCTGCTGGATGTGGCCGCCAGCGGAACGAACATCGTCGAGCGCGACGGTATCAGCCACTCCCACCCGGCGCGCTTCAGCCTGATTGGCACCATGAACCCGGATGAAGGCGAGCTACGCCCGCAATTGCTGGATCGTTTTGGGCTGTGTATCGACCAGGCCGCGAGCATCAGCGTGGAAGAGCGTATCGCCATCGTCCAGCAGCGCGAAGCCTTTGACCTCGACCCTGAGGGGGCGGCCCGTGGCTTCGAGGAGGCCCAGGCCGCACTGACCGAGCGGATTCATCAGGCCCAGCGTCAACTGGCTGATGTCATTACCCCGTCATGGGTGTATCACACCATCGCCTCGCGCTGTGAAACCGCCGGTGTGGAAGGGTTGCGAGCCGACGTGACATGGCACCGCGCCGCCCGCGCCCACGCCGCCTGGCGCGGTGCAAGCGAGGTGGCACAGCAGGATATCGATACCGTCGAGCCGTGGGTGCTGGACCATCGGCGCACCCAATCGCCCGAGCAAACCCCGCCGTCTTCGCCGCCGAAGTCACCACCTTCGGGAGGTGAGGGTGTTTCGTCATCAACGACTGGTGCGTCGACCGGCGGATCATCCGATCAGCGCGGCGAACAAGGGCAGTGGGGCGCCATGCCGCCCCAGGCTCAGTCAACCATTCAGCAGGCAGCGCCTGAACTGGCGAATACGCCAAACGGTGTTGGTCAGGCGAAAACGGCGATGACTCCGGCGTCCGGTGAAAAAGGGCAGGTATCAGGCAAGGGACGCTCGCGGACTGAAACGTCCCGTCTGGACGGCTTTGCCACCCTGGTCGCCAACCGCGGCCAGTGGCCCTGGCGAACGCTTAAAATGCGCAAGACACAGGCCGGGCAGCCAAGGGCGCACCTGGTGCTGCTGGATACCTCCGGCTCTACCCTGGGGCAGCGCCTGCTGGGTCAGGCGAAGGGGCTTGTGGAAGCGCTGGTGCGTCAGGCCTACGCGGCACGCGAGCAGGTCGCCGTGGTGGGGTTTGGCAATGGCGGTGTGGTGCCGCTCCTCTCCCGGCGTCGTGCGCCCAAGCGGGTACAAGATGCGCTGGAGGCCGCGACGGGAGGCGGGGGGACGCCGCTGCGCGAGGCGGTGATCGAGGCCAAACGCCTGATCCATCAGTGGCAGCGACGCGAGCCCGGGCTGCGCATTCGTACCTATCTGATTACCGACGGGCGTACCCGTGAATCCGTCGCCGACCTCGGCCCGCTGGGCGACTGTGTCCTGCTGGATACCGAGTCATCGAAAATCAAGCGCGGCCAGGGCGCACGCATCGCCCAGCAACTGGGGGCGCGCTACGCGACACCTTTTTCTGGACAGGAAACCCCATGACTGACGATCGCCATACTCACCGCATGCAGCGCAAAAAGGACGTGGTCGACGAGCGCATCAGCCGCGCCACGGAAGAGCGCGGGGTGTTGATCCTGCTGAAAGGTAACGGCAAGGGCAAAAGCAGCTCGGCGCTTGGCACCATGGCGCGGGCGCTGGGCCACGGGCAGCGCTGCGCGGTGATCCAGTTTATCAAGGGCCGCCGTGAAACCGGCGAGTATCTGTTTTTCCGCAATCAGCTCAACCTTGACTGGCACATCATGGGGCAGGGGTTTACCTGGGAAACCCAGGACCGCGAGCGTGATATTGAAGCCGCCCAGTCGGCCTGGGCGGTGGCCAAGGGGTTGCTTGAAAACCCTGACTACCACCTCATTGTCCTCGATGAAATGAGCTACATGTTCAAGTACGGCTACCTCGACCCGCTGCCGGTGGTCGAAGCGCTTAACCAACGCCCCGCGCATCAAAACGTGATCATTACCGGGCGCACCATGGCGACGCCGCTTCAGGAAATTGCCGACACCATCAGCACGGTGCAGGACGAGCGTCACGCCTTTCGTGGCGGTGTTAAAGCCCAGGCGGGGATCGAATACTGATGAGCACACCTACTGCAAGCTGCCCGGCGCTGTTTATTGCCGCGCCTTCTTCCGGGCAGGGCAAGACCACCTTTACCGCCGCGCTGGCCAGGGCGCTGCGCAACCAGGGCAAGGTGGTGCGCGTGTTTAAAACCGGCCCTGACTACCTGGACCCCCAGGTGCTGGCGCAAGCCGCCGGCCAGCCGGTGGATCAGCTTGACCTGTGGATGGCGGGTGACGCCTACTGCCGCCAGCGCTTTTACGAAGCCGCCCAGACGGCGGACATGATCCTGGTCGAAGGCGCCATGGGGCTGTTTGACGGCGAGCCTTCCAGTGCCGATCTGGCCGCGCGGTTTGGCTTGCCCATGGTGGTGGTGATGGACGTCAAGGGCATGGCGCAGACCGCGGGTGCCCTGCTGGCGGGGCTGGCGGGCTTTCGCGACGATATCCGCATTGTCGGGCTTATCGCCAACAGTTGCGGCTCCGAGCGCCACCGCGAGCTGATCGAGACAACCCTGCCGACAGACATCCCGCTGCTGGCTGCCATTGCGCGTAACCCGGAACTGTCGCTGCCCGAGCGCCATTTAGGCCTGGTGCAGGCCGACGAAATTCGGGATGAGCTGGAAGTGCGCTTTGAAAAGGGCGCAAGCGTTATCGAGGCGGAAAACCTGCCCCAGACGCTGCTTGCGCTGCCGCCGGTGACCTTTATCGCCCCGGCAGACGTCGTGACCGCCGACTTGCCGTCGCTTGCCGGTTGCACCATTGGCGTGGCCAAAGACGCCGCGTTCAGCTTCATTTACCAGGCCAACCTGGACCTGCTCGAGCAGATGGGCGCGCAGCTGCGCTTTTTCTCGCCGCTCACCGACAGCGCCTTGCCGAGCTGCGATGCGCTGTGGCTACCCGGCGGCTACCCGGAAATTCATGCCGCGACCCTGGCGGCCAATGCGGCCATGCTCGCGGCGATCAGGCAGTTTTTTGCCGACGACAAGCCGATTCTTGCCGAGTGCGGCGGGCTGCTGTATTGCCTGGAAACCCTGACCGACTACGACGACACCACCCACAGCATGCTCGGCCTGCTGCCGGGGCACGGTGCCATGCGCGGGCGTCGGGGCTGCCAGGGCATGCAAACCGCCGCGTTGCCCGAAGGCCCGGTGCGCGGCCATGCCCACCACCGTTCCATGGCCGAGGGAACGCCTGAGCCCATTGCCCATGGCGAACGCCAGCGCCACCCCGCGCCGGGGGAGGCCATTTTTCGTGAGCGTGGATTGACGGCCACCTACTTGCACCTGTTTTTTGCCAACAACCCTGCCGCGATCGCGCTGCTGTTTAGCGGCAAATCGTCGCCAGCGCTTCAGCCTATCGAATCTAAGGACGAGACCCATGCAGTTAAATAAGATACCCGCCACCGTGGTCACCGGCTTTTTGGGCAGCGGTAAAACCACCCTGCTGGCGAGCATTCTGCGCCAGGTGACCGGCAAGCGAATTGCCGTGATCGTCAATGAATTTGGCGAGCAGGACATCGACTCAAGCCTGCTGCGCGGCTGTGCCCTTGACTGCGAAGACGGGCAGGCGGTGGAAGGCGACGACAGCGGTATTTTTGAGCTGGCCAACGGCTGTATCTGCTGCACCGTAGAGGAAGAGTTTCTGCCGGTGATGAAAAAGCTGGTCGCCCGCCGCGACGATATCGACCACATTCTGATCGAAACCAGCGGCCTGGCGCTGCCTAAGCCGCTGGTGCAGGCCTTCAACTGGCCGGAGGTGCGCCAGCATTGCACCGTCGATGCCATCATTACGGTGATCGATGGCCCCGCCGTGGCCTCTGGCCGCTATGCCAGCGATGTTGCCAAGGTAGAAGCCCAGCGTCAGGCCGATGAAAGCCTGGATCACGACCCCAGCCTGCAGGAGCTGCTCGACGACCAGCTCAGCGCCGCCGATCTGGTGCTGGTCAGCAAGACCGACCTGTTAAGCCCCGACGAGAAGGCGCGGGTCGAGGCACTTATCCAGGCGCGTGTGCCGGAATCAGTGAAGTACCTGTTTGTCGATCAAACCCTGGCCACCAACACCGTTCAATTGGAAGCCCTGATGGGCATCGGGGCGGCCAGCGAAGCGAGCATCGACCTGATCACCAATCACCACGACAAGCATCACGCCGAGGGCGCGCATCACGACCACGCCCACGACAACTTTGATTCCTGCGTGATCAGCCTGGGCGAAGTCGACGGCGACCTGCTGGCGGCCAAGCTGCAGCACATTGTCAAAACCCAGGAAATTTACCGCGCCAAAGGCTTCGCGGCGATTCCCGGCAAGCCGATGCGGCGGGTCATTCAAGCCGTGGGTGAACGCCTGGATGGCTACTTCGACCGCCTCTGGGCGGAGGGTGAAACGCGTCAAACCCAACTGGTCATCATTGGCAAGTCGCTGGACAGCGGCGCGCTGCACGACGCGCTTGCCGAAGCAGAGGTAACAACAGCCGCCTAATGCACCTTTTTGCCGCCAAACCCGGCGGCTTTGTTGATGATGAAGGCATTGTCGATCTTCAACAAAGCCCCGCGGATGTCGTGATTCTCTCGGCCGCCGACAGCAACCTCTCGGCCCTGGCCCAGGCAATCGATCGCCTGGGCGAGCGCTACCCGTCGGTGCGTCTGGCCAACTGGATGAACCTGGTCAAGCCCGCCGCCTACGACCTCTACGAGGATCGGGTGTTGGAAAAGGCGCAGCTTGTGGTCGTGTCGATGCTGGGCGGGCAGGCCTACTGGCAATACGGCTACGAACGCCTGCTGGCTTGGCGGAATGCTAAGCCAGGCCGCCAGTTGATCCTGGTGCCCGGCTGCGACGCCCCGGACGATGCCCTGCTGGAAGCTTCGAGCGTCGACTATGACAGCGCCTATCGGGTGTGGCGCTACCTGCGCGAAGGCGGGGTGGATAACGCCGAACAGCTGCTGCGCTACCTGGGAAGCGAGTGCCTGGCGTTGCCCACCACCTGGAAGGAACCCAAGGTGGTGCCCGCGGCGGTGATCTATGCGCCAAGCGATGCCGCAAGCCAGACGGGGCGCCAGGTGATGAGCCTGAGCGAATGGCGTGCCAACCAGCAGCCGGAACGGCCGGTGTGCCTGCTGCTGTTCTACCGCAGCCACTTGCAGGGCGCCAATACCCTGGTCGTCGACGGCATGATCGAGGCGCTTAAAGGGCAGGGGCTCGAGCCGCTTGCCATCGCCGTTGCCTCCCTGAAGGAGGCCGACTGCATTGCCTTTATCAATCACCTCATCGAGCAGACCGGTGCCATGCTGGTGGTCAACACCACCAGCTTCTCGATCAACCGCAATTCCGACGACACCTACCCGCTGGGCGGAGCGATTCCCGAGAGCGTCTTCGTCGGCCAGCCGGTGATCCTGCAGGCGATCCTTTCCAGCAGCACCGTCGAGGACTGGCAGGCCTCAGCCGCCGGGCTGAGAAGCCGGGATGTGGCGATGCAGATTGTACTGCCCGAAATGGATGGCCGGGTGATCACCCGGGCGGTGGGCTTCAAGGCCGAAGCGCTGTATAACGAACGCAGCCAGCTGTCGGTAACTCACCACGCGCTGCACCCGGAGCGCGCTGAGTTTGTCGCCAAGCTGGCGCGTCGGTTTTCCCACTTGCGCACCACCCCCAATCACGCCAAACGGCTGGCGCTGGTGCTGGCTAATTACCCCAACC
This sequence comes from Halomonas sp. Mc5H-6, assembly GCF_024124705.1. Taxonomy (NCBI): domain Bacteria; kingdom Pseudomonadati; phylum Pseudomonadota; class Gammaproteobacteria; order Oceanospirillales; family Halomonadaceae; genus Halomonas; species Halomonas sp. Mc5H-6. The sequence continues at coordinate 98,826 of NZ_JAMXSI010000007.1, read as the reverse complement.
GCGATGGCCGGATTGGCAACGGCGTGGGGCTGGATACGCCCGCCTCGACGCTGCAGATATTAACCGCGCTGCAATCCGCGGGTTACCCGGTCAGCGACCTGCCCGACAGTGGCGATGACTTGATCCGCCTGCTGCAGGGGGCGGTGACCAACGACCGCAACGTCATCGACCAGCGTATGTGCTGGCAAAGCATTAGCGTTGACGACTATCTGGCCTGGTTTCAAACCCTGCCCGCCGAACTTCAGGAAACGGTGTGGACGCGCTGGGGCGCGCCCGCTGATGACCCCAAATGCCGCCAGGGGCGGCTGATGATCTCGGGTATCCGGCTGGGGGAAACCTTCGTGGGTATCCAGCCCGAGCGTGACTTTATCGAGGACCTGACTCAGTCCTACCACGATATGCAGCTGGCGCCGCCGCACAGCTACCTGGCGTTCTACTTCTGGCTGCGCGAGCACTATCAGGTGGAAGCGGTGATTCACGTGGGCAAGCACGGCAACCTTGAGTGGCTGCCGGGCAAAAGCAGCGCGCTTAGCGCCGACTGCTGGCCGGATATTGCGCTCGGCCCGGTGCCGCACTTCTACCCGTTTATCGTCAACGACCCGGGCGAGGGCGCCCAGGCCAAGCGGCGCAGCCAGGCGGTGATTATCGACCACCTGATGCCACCGCTGGCCCGCGCCGAGCTGTATGGCGACATGGCCAAGCTGGAAGCGCTCACCGACGAATATTACCAGGCGCTGGATATGGACCCCCGCCGCGAGGCGTTAATCCGCGAGCAGATTCTCGATCACCTGCGCGAGACCGGTATCGACCAGGAGCTGACCAAAGCGGTCGACAGCCAGGACGAAGCGCTGATCCTGAACGAGCTGGATACCTTCTTATGCGACATCAAGGAATCGCAGATTCGTCACGGTTTGCACATTCTTGGCACGCTGCCGCCCCAGGATAAAGTGGTCGGTACCCTGGTGGCGCTGCTGCGCTTGCCGAGGGGCGAAAGCATTGCCCAGCGCGGCCTGCTGCATAACCTGGCCGATGATTTGGCCCTGCAGGGCGAAAGCCAGACGCCCTTTGACCCGCTGAAGGCCGACGCCGAGCCCTGGACGGGGCCACAGCCGAGCGTGCTGCGCGAGCTGGATAGCGCCGCCTGGCGCAGCGGCAACGACACCCGCGAGCGGCTGGAAGCGCTGGCCCATCAACTGGTCGAGGATCACGTGGTCGCGCCGGGCAGCCTGGAGGCGTTGGCCGCCAACTATCCTGCCACCGCCGAACAGCTGCGCTACGCCCGGGACCAGCTTTGGGTGGCGCTTCAGCAGAGCGCCGAGTTGGAAGTCAGCTCGCTGCTGGAAGGCCTGAATGGCCTGTTTGTGCCGCCGGGGCCGAGTGGTGCCCCCAGCCGTGGGCGGCTGGATACGCTGCCCACCGGGCGCAACTTCTTCAGCGTGGACAACCGCTCGATCCCATCCCCGGCCGCCTGGACGCTGGGCGAAAAATCCGCCCAGGCGTTCGTCGAGCGCTACCTGCAGGACAACGGCGACTACCCCCGCCGCCTGGGGCTCTCCATCTGGGGCACCGCCACCATGCGCACTGGCGGCGATGACATTGCCCAGGCCTTTGCGCTGATGGGAGTGCGCCCCATCTGGTCGCTGGGCTCCCAGCGGGTGATCGATATCGAGGTGATTCCCTCGATGCTGCTCAACCGCCCGCGGGTGGACGTCACGCTGCGGGTTTCCGGCTTCTTCCGCGATGCGTTTCCCAATGTGATCCGCCTGTTCGATGCGGCGGTACAGGCGGTGGCCAGCTACGCCGAACCGGGAAACAGCAACACCATCCGCGAGGCGGTGATGGCCCGCCAGCAGGTGTTGGAAAAGCAGGGGCTGAGTACCGAGATGGCCGCCCAGCAGGCAGGCTATCGGATCTTTGGCAGCAAGCCGGGGGAGTACGGTACCGGCCTGAACCGGCTGATCGACAACGGCGCCTGGGAAAATGCCGATGACCTGGCACAGGCCTACTTGGACAACGGCGCCTACGCCTACGGGCAGTTTGCCGAGTCCGGCACCGCCGCCCCGGATGCCTTCGAGCAGCAGCTTAAAGGCCTGGAAGCGGTGATGCAGAACCAGGATAACCGCGAGCACGATATCCTCGACTCCAACAGCTACTACGCCTTCCAGGGCGGCATGGCCAACGCCAGCCGGTCGCTGAGCGGGCAAACCCCGGCGATCTACCACGCCGACCACGCCAACCCGGCCCAGCCCAAGATTCGCACGCTGAAAGAAGAGCTTGCCAAGGTGATTCGCTCGCGGGTGCTCAATCCCAAGTGGATCAACGCCATGCGCGAGCACGGCTATAAAGGCGGCTTCGAGATGGCCGCCACGGTCGACTATCTATTCGCCTACGATGCCACCACCGACCTGGTCGCCGACTACCAGTACGCCCAGGTCACCGATGCCCTGGTGCTGGATGACGCCAACCAGCAGTTCCTGCGCGAGCATAACCCCTCGGCGCTGGAAGAAATGGCCGAACGCCTGCTCGAAGCCGCCCAGCGCGGCATGTGGCAGGCGCCCGGCGAGCAGGGCGACGCGCTGAAAGACCTGCTGCTGGACATGGACGAGGCCAAGGAGGTCGCGGCGGATGTCGGCTGAGCCTCGCATCAAAGGCTGGTGCCCCGGTGCATGGCAGCCGATGGCAACCGGCGATGGCTTACTGGTGCGCGTGCGCCCACGGCTGGGCCAGCTCGAGCGTGGCCAGGTGCTGGCACTGTGCGAGGCGGCGGAGGCCTACGGCAGCGGCTTGATCGAACTGACCAGCCGCGCCAATCTGCAGTTGCGCGGCGTCACCGAGGCGAGTTGGCCAGCGCTGATGGAGACCCTGGTTGCCCACGACTTGATCGATGCCGACCCGGAAGCGGAGCGTCGCCCGCAAATTCTATTGGCTCCCGGCTGGCAAGCGGGGGACGATACCCATAAAATCGCCAGCGCGCTTAACGACCGCTGGCAAGAATTGCCGGTGGTGCCCGCCAAGGTCGGGATCGCCATTGATGCTGGCAAGGCACCGGTGCTGGGCGAAGCCTCGGCGGACTTTCGTATCGAGCGCGCCGAGTCGGGCGGCCTGCTGGTGCGCGCCGATGGCCATGCGCTGGGCACCGCGGTGCCTTCGATCGACGATGCGGTGGCGCAGCTTATCCGCCTGCTGGCATGGTTTGTCGAAAGCGGCGGCTGGGACAGCAAACGCATGCGGCGCCATCATGTGCCGCTGCCTGACTGGGCCCCGGCCAACGCACGGCCCGCTGCAACGGGCAGCCAATTGCCTCTGGGCAAGCACGAACACGGCGCGGTGTACGGCCTGCCGTTTGGGCGGGTGCCCGCCAGGGTGCTGAGGGCTGCGGTGATGCCTGCCGACGTCAACGCCTTGCAGGTGACGCCCTGGCGGCGCATATGGATCGCAGGCGCCAGCGCCGAGACTATCGACGGGTTGATCAGCGACGAACAGGACGTCCGCTTGCGGATTGATGCCTGCCCCGGCGCGCCCTATTGCGAGCAGGCCAGTGTCGCCACCCAGCCGCTTGCCGAGCGCCTGCGTGGGGTTACCCAGGGTGCCGTGCATGTATCCGGCTGCGCCAAGGGCTGCGCCCGCCGCTCACCGGCTGACGTGTGTGTGGTCGGCCAGGCCGGTAGGTTTGACCTTATAATTAACGGCCGTGCCGATAGCACGCCGGTCAAAACAAACCTCACGGAGACTGAGGTAATCGCATATTTGGAGAGTTTAGGTGCCCCACATTTATGAAACCGACGGCCCGGCGATTTACCGGGAGTCCTTTGCCACTATTCGCCGTGAAGCAGACCTGGGGCGGTTTTCTCGCGATGAAGAGCCGATTGCCGTGCGCATGATCCATGCCGCAGGGCTGGTGGAGCTTGCCGCGTCGATTTATTTTTCGGGCGATGTCGTCACCCATGCCCGCAAAGCGCTCGAAGCGGGCGCGCCGATTTTATGCGATGCCCGTATGGTCTCAGAGGGCATCACGCGGAAACGCCTGCCCGCCGATAACCCGATTATCTGCACGCTGAATGACGAGCGCACGCCCGCACTGGCCAAAGAGATGGCCAACACCCGCTCGGCGGCGGCGCTGGAGCTCTGGCGCCCGCATCTGGAAGGCGCGGTGGTGGCGATTGGCAACGCGCCCACGGCGCTGTTTCATCTGCTCAATATGCTTGAAGACCCCAACTGCCCCCGGCCCGCGGCGATTATCGGCTGCCCGGTAGGCTTTGTCGGTGCGGCGGAGTCTAAACAGGCGCTCTGGGAAAGCCAAGTCAGCCCCTGCTGCACAGTGCAGGGCCGCCTGGGCGGCAGCGCCGTGACCGTCGCCGCCCTCAATGCCATCGCGGACCGAACAGAATGACCCAGGGAATCATCTACGGGGTCGGCCTTGGCCCGGGAAGCCAGGACCTGATGAGCGTTCGCGCCGACCGGCTGATCCGCGGCGCCTCGCACGTGGCCTACTTCCGCAAGAAGGGGCGTACCGGGCATGCGCGCAGCATCGTCGAAGGCATGCTGGCCCCCGAGGTCACCGAGCTTGCCATGGAATACCCGGTCACCACGGAAATCCCCTTCGATGACCCGCGTTATAATGAGTTGCTGGCCAATTTTTATGAGCGCAGCGTGGCGCTGTTGATCGAACTAGCCGAGGCGGGGCGCGATGTGGTGGTGCTCTGTGAAGGCGACCCGTTCTTCTACGGTTCCTTCATGCATCTCTATACCCGGCTACTGGACCACGCGCCGGTCTCCGTGGTGCCGGGGATCACCGGGATGTCGGCGGCCTGGACCGCTACCGGCCAGCCGATCACCTGGGGCGACGACATCCTCACCGTGGTCATGGCCACGCTGCCGGAGGCCTCCCTGGCCGAGCGCATCGCCGAGACTGATGCCCTGGTGGTGATGAAAATCGGCCGCAACCTGGACAAACTTCGCCGGGCGCTGGCCCAGGCCGGGCGCGAGGACGACGCCTGGCTGATCGAATACGCCGCCATGCGCCAGGAGCGCGTTCAGCCCTTCAAGGACGCAGGCGAAAGCGTGCCCTACTTCTCGATTGTGCTGATTCACGGCCACGGGAGGCGCCCATGAGCGGCTGGCTGAAAATCGTCGGCTTGGGGCCGGGCAGCGACCAGTTGGTGACCCCCGAGGTGTCGGCGGTGCTCGCCGAGGCCACGGATGTGGTGGGCTACGTGCCCTACGTTGAACGGGTTGCGCCCAGGGCCGGGCTTGTGCGCCACGGCTCGGACAACCGGGAAGAAATCCAGCGGGCCGAGCAGGCGCTGACGATGGCCGCCGACGGTCGTCGCGTGGCGGTGGTATCCTCCGGCGATCCGGGCGTGTTTGCCATGGCCTCGGCGGTGTTTGAAGCCTTGGAGGCGGGCGATGCCCAGTGGCGCTCGCTGGACGTTCAAGTACTGCCGGGGATTTCCGCCATGCTGGCCGCCAGTGCCAGCGTCGGCGCGCCGCTGGGGCACGACTTCTGCTGCATTAATCTATCCGACAACCTCAAGCCCTGGGCGCTGATTGAAAAGCGCCTGCGCCTGGCCGCCGAGGCCGACTTCGCCATGGCGTTCTACAACCCGCGCTCCAGGGCGCGGCCGGAGGGCTTTGCGCGTACGCTTGAGGTGCTGCTTGACGCCTGCGGGCCGGATAGGCTGATCATTTTCGCCCGCGCTGTCTCGACTCCGGATGAGTCGATTCGCGTGACCACCCTGAGCGAAGCAACGCCGGAGATGGCGGACATGCGCACCCTGGTCATCGTGGGCTCCAGCCAGACGCGGTGCATTGAAAGACAAAACTCTGAACAGAGCGAACCCTGGGCTTATACCCCTCGCTCGGTGGGCGCAAAAAGCCAGGCCAGCACGTCATCCACGGTGTGACATTCCCGGCGTGAGGGCAGCGTGGGTCGCCCGATCATCACCACCGGCAGGCCAAGCGTGCGGGCGGCGGTGAGTTTGGACACCGCGCCGTCGCCGCCGGCATTTTTGCACACCAGTCGCTCAACGGCGTGGTCTTTGAGCAAGGCCAGATCGCCCGCCGTGGTAAACGGGCCGCGCGCGACGGTGATAGTCTGGTGGGGCAGTGGTATCGGCTGCTCGGGGTGATCGACGAGCCGCAATAAATAGTGATGCTGCGGCATCGCGGCAAAGGCTTCCAGGTGCTGACGCCCGATGGCCAGCATGATGCGCTGGGGCGGGCCGTCCAACTGGCTCACTGCCTCGTCGATGCTGGCAGCGTGCGTCCAGTCATCGCCGGGTTGGGGTTGCCAGGCCGGGCGGGTGAACGCCATCAGGGGGACGTTACACTGTTCGGCTGCGGCCAGCGCGTGGCGGCTCATCTGCTCGGCGAAGGGGTGGGTCGCGTCAACCAGGTGGGTAATGCCCGCTTGCTGAAGGTACGCGACCAGGCCAGCCACGCCGCCAAAACCGCCAACACGCGTCGGCAAGGGTTGCGGCTTGGGGGTGCTGACCCGCCCCGCATAACTATAGACGGCCGGGATCGAACGCTCGGCCAGCAGGCTGGCCAGGGCGCTGGCCTCTGAGGTTCCGCCAAGAATCAGGATATTCATAGTGGTTAACGGTAACGAGGTTCCCTGGCTGACGATAATAGGCTGGGGGGAGAGTGGCACACAGGGTCTCACGGCGGCAAGCCGCGAGGCGCTTGAGCGTGCCGAGGTGGTGTTTGGCGCCCGCCGACACCTGCGCCTGCTTGCACCCCTGAGCACTGACCAAAGCGCCGATCTGAAAGCCGACCTGAAAACCAAGCTGCGTGAATGGCCAGTGCCGTTTGCCGACGGCATCCCCCAACTGCTCGCCGAACGCGGCCGCCGCGTGGTGATGCTGGCCTCAGGCGACCCCTTCTGGTTTGGCGCGGGCACCTCCCTAGTCAGCCACCTTGAGCCCCAGGAATGGCAGGCGCTGCCGTCGCCCTCCACGTTCAGCCTGGCGGCTTCCCGCCTGGGCTGGCCGCTTCAGGACTGTACATGCCTGGGCCTGCACGCCAAGCCGTTAACCCGCGTTCGCCCCTACCTGCATCCCGGCAGGCGCGTGCTGGTGCTGGTTCGCGACGGCGACGCTGTAGCGGAGCTCGCCCGGTGGGTTTGCCAGTTCGGCTTTGCGAATTCAAAACTGACGGTGCTGGAAGCCGTGGGCGGCGAGCACGAGCGGGTGCGTGCCTTTCCGGCAGCGGCGACACTTCCCGATGACATCGCGCACCCGGTCGCGGTAGCGCTTGAGGTCGCAGGCGAGGGGCCCGCATTGCCGCTGACGCCCGGATTGCCCGATGACTTTTTTGACCACGACGGCCAGATCACCAAACAATCCATTCGCGCCATGACCCTGGCCGCGCTTGCCCCCAAGCCTGGCGAACGGCTGTGGGATATCGGCACCGGTTCGGGCTCGATTGCCATCGAGTGGCTGCTGGCCCACCCCGACAATCAAGCGGTAGGCTTTGAACAGAACGCCAGCCGCGCCGCCCGGGCTGCCCAAAACGCCCGGCAACTGGGCGTCGACTGGCTTGAGGTAAAAGAGGGCAGCGCGATTGAGCGTTTAAGCGATGCAGCGCCGCCGCACGCGGTGTTTATCGGCGGTGGGCTCTCCCAGGCGCTGTTGGAATCGTTATGGCAAATTCTGCCGAGCGGCGTGCGTATCGTCGCCAATGCGGTAACGCTGGAGTCCGAAGCGCTGCTGGCCCACTGGCACCAACAGGCGGGCGGCGAGCTGCTGCGCCTGGAGCATGCCAGCGCCGCGCCCTTGGGCACCCGCCGGGGCTGGAGGGCCAGCTACCCCATTGTGCAGTGGCGGGGCGTTCGATGAGCGGGCAGGAGCGAAAAATCATGGGCTTTGGTTTTCGTCGCGGTGCGTCGCTCGCCTCGCTGGCAGGGTTGCTCGATACGCTGACCCAGCGCTTTGGGGCCATCGACGCCCTGGCGGGCACGCAATCCATGCGCCCGCTGGTGCAAAGCCTGGGTCAGGCGCGCTGCCTGAATGTCATCCTGGTCGCCGATGCACACCTGCCAGGCGTCACCACTCTCACGCAATCCGCGCAAAGCCTGCAGGCGCGGGGGACGGGCAGCGTGGCCGAAGCGGTGGCGTTATTGGCCGCCGGGCCAGGGGCGCAGCTGCTCGGCCCACGGCACATTTCTACTGACCGGCAGGCAACGGCGGCCATCGCCATAGGAACATCATTATGACCGTACATTTCATCGGTGCGGGGCCAGGCGCCCCGGACCTGATCACGCTGCGCGGCCGCGACCTGATTGCCGCGAGCTCGGTGTGCCTCTACGCAGGCTCGCTGGTTCCGGAAGAACTGCTGGCGCATTGCCCGCCAGGGGCGCGCATCGTCAACACCGCGCCGCTGTCGCTGGACGAGATTATCCAGGAAATCCAGGCAGCCCACGCGGCTGAGCAGGATGTCGTGCGGCTGCACTCGGGGGATCTATCGGTATGGTCGGCGGTGGGGGAGCAGACCCGCCGCCTGCGCGTGCTGGAGATTCCCTACACCATCACTCCCGGCGTGCCCGCCTTTGCCGCCGCTGCAGCCAGTTTGGGCCAGGAGCTGACCCTGCCGGGCGTGGCGCAATCGGTGGTGCTGACGCGTACTTCCGGGCGCGCCAGCGCCATGCCGGATAACGAAACCCTGGCCAACTTTGCCCAAACCGGCGCGACGCTGGCCATCCACCTGTCGGTTCATAACCTCGCAAGCGTGGTGGCGTCGCTTACGCCGTATTACGGCAGTGACTGCCCCGTGGCCATTGTGTGGCGAGCCAGCTGGCCCGATGAAAAAATCATCAGAGGGCGCCTCTCTACTATTGAGGTGTTGGCCGCCAACACGCTGCAGCGCACGGCGCTGATTCTGGTGGGGCCGGTGCTTGAGAGCCAGGACTTCCAGGAAAGCGCGCTGTACGCCGTGGGCTACGACCGCCGTTTTAGGCCGCAGTCCGCGGACTCGCCGTTTGCCAACCTGCCAGACGATGAGGGCCGTGACCTATGACGACGCTTTCGCTGATCGGCATCGGCACGGGCAACCCGGACCACGTCACGCTCGCCGCCGTGCGGGCCCTCAATGACGCCGACCTGATCCTGCTGCCTCGCAAAGGCGAAGCCAAAAGCGACCTGGTCGACCTGCGCCGCCTACTATGCCAGACCTTGCTGCGCGAGCCCGAGCAGGCCCAAATCGTCGAATTCGACCTGCCTAAGCGCGGCGAGCGCGGTGATTACCTGGGCGCCGTCGATGAATGGCATCACGCCATCGCCGAAGTATGGGCAACGCTGATGGCGCACCACCTCCCCGAAGGCGGTCGGGTCGGCATGCTGATCTGGGGCGACCCCTCGCTTTACGACAGCAGCCTGCGCATCGCTGAACGCTTGAGCGCAGCCGGGGGACAAGTAGACGTCGAGGTGGTGCCGGGCATCACCAGCCTGCAGGTACTCACCGCCGAACACCGCATACCGCTGAACGCGCTCGCCGAGCCCATCCAGATCACCACCGGCCGCCGCCTGCGTGAACGCGGCTGGCCAAGCGATGCCGCCACGGTCGCCGTCATGCTCGACAGCGGCGGGGCGTTTACCGCGTTGCCCGCCGACGATACCTACATCTGGTGGGGCGCCTACCTCGGCATGGAGAAACAGTGCCTGATCAAAGGCTGGCTAAGCGAGGTCAGCGACGAGATCGTCCAACGCCGCGCCAGCCTGCGCGAACAGCACGGCTGGATCATGGATATCTACCTGCTGGCGAAACAGCCGCTGATTTGACGCCGGTATCAATATGGAATGTTTTTCCATAAAATAACTGTATCGACTAAATGACTGCGTTATCAGGAGCGACCATGAGCTTTTACGTTTATCTATCCGGCGAGATCCACACCGACTGGCGCGACGAAATCCAACGCGGCGCCGACGCGGCAGGCCTGGACATCGTCTTCACTGCCCCGGTGACCGACCACGACGCCTCGGACGCCGCCGGAGACCACCTCGGCAAACCCGAAAATGGCTTCTGGCGCGACCACCAGTCCTCCAAGGTCAACGCCATCCGCACCCGCACCATGATCGAACAGGCCGACCTGGTCGTCGTTCGCTTCGGCGACAAATACAAGCAATGGAACGCCGCCTTCGACGCAGGCTACTGCGCCGCCCTCGCCAAGCCCTACATTACCCTGCACAGCGAAGACATCGTCCACCCGCTGAAAGAAGTCGACGCAGGCGCCCAAGCCTGGTGCACCACCACCGATCAAGTCGTCGAGACCCTACGCTACGTCCTTAAAGCTTAATACGCCCATCCAGCGAAGTGCACGGTGTCTTGCAGGAGCGCGACCAGCAGAACCGTGGCACCTAAGCCCACGGTGAGGGGGGACGTAGGAGCCCAATTCATTGGGCGATCAGCGTGTAATCAGCCACCAAAAACGATCGCCCGACGAAGTCGGGCTCTTACAGAAGCCCATTGCAATGGGGTTGCAACGGGCTAATCCATTTCCATTCTAGAAATCATCACGCCATCAATGCCTGCGTCTAGGGGGTTGTAGGAGCCCAATTCATTGGGCGATCAGTATCAAATAAGCCAACAAAAACAATAATTTGTACAGGGTTTCCTTCCTCACCTTTCCAACCCTGAACACACCACCGACAAAATTTACCTTCCCGGCGCGTGACCTAAGCCAAATTTATGAATAGAGTATGATTGAACAGAGTAAAATGAGCGGGCACGCGATTTTGTATATGCTGCCGAACGGTAAGGTTGATGTATTGTAAAACAGTAGGTTATGAGAATGCTGCTTGCTCGATAATATCAATAAACGCGTCGGCACGTTCATTGATATTATGCAGCCGGGCATATAATCACTGTTAGGAAAATATGAGCATTTCGCGACCATACAGAAGGACTTGCCGCCAATTCACCGATGGGAATTACTCAGAAGGTGGGAGGTGGATGTATCTGTTGCACCGGAAATACGCGACAGATCCAAGACACTACGTCAGAGCATTCCTGCTTATACAGCAGGATATGTTGGACTTGTTTTCCTATGTTGAACCATCAGACAGAAATCTGGACACATATTCCCATCGAATTCAGCAGCTCTTGATGAGGACTTGTGTCGAAATCGAGGCAAACTTCACCGCCATATTTCTCGATAATGAATTCTCCGTCTCTGGTAGAAATTTCACAATCAATGATTACAAGCTGATCAATAAGTCTCATAGGTTGTCGTCATTCGAGACCCGAGTTCCTGGCTGGATTGGTGATCATGGAATTCGACAGCCTTTTGCTAGCTGGGCCGAGGAACAACCTTTGTCTTGGTATCGTGCCTACAACAAGTCAAAGCACAACAGGCATGAAAACTTTCATCTCGCAACTTTCGATTCGCTAATCGATGCATTTTGCGCCCTAAACATCTTGCTATCAGCTCAGTTTATGGATGAAGAGTATGGGCCTGGCGGAAAGAGTATTGGTCTAAGCGGTTCAGACTACTTTTACGAGGGAGATGACGGAATGGAGCCCTCGATAGGAGACATTTTAAGAGTTCGCTTTCCAGACGATTGGCCAGCAAACGAACGTTACGATTTCAATTGGCAGGAATTGCGTAACCTAGAGGACCCTTTTGAAAATTTTGACTATGCAGCGTATTCCTAACAAGTCAAAGCACTCGGACTTGGTAAAGTTGTCATTTTTTTGTTCCAAAAAAGCCGCCAACTTCACCAAGCCGGTGTTTGAGGCGTTAGAGCCATATTCGAGGTTGAATTAGGTCTGTTATGAGAGAACTCTTGGATGCGGTGACAACAAGAATTCAAGCTCCCTATTTTGGGTATTCCATTTTAGCCTTCTTGGTTCTGAATTGGCGGGCTATCTTTTTGCTGTTCATGCTGGATGCACCGGCCAATGAGCGGATTGCAATATTTGAACAAGAAACCAGTTTTTGGACAGTAGTTGTCTTTCCGCTCTTAGCCGGCGCAATTTTAGCCATTCTGACCCCTTGGTCGAGATACATCTTCGAGCATCTATCTCAAAAGCCATTTTCACTTCGTGACCGTCTCCAGCTCAATGCGGATCATCAAAGAACAATTTTACAAACTGAGTTGGAACAGGCCCGGTCCGAGTTATTTGGTCAAAAAGAAGAGGAGTTAATTGATCGAGCGAAGCGCGATGAGGAAATAGCTAATATCGAAGATGAGGAGGTCAAAAAACGTTTGGTAAGCGAATTGGCTGCGTTGAGAGCAGAGCGAGATAAGCTAAGCTCTCAGGTGAGTTCCACGAGGGCTTCAGCCGATCCGGATGTTTTAAGCAAAGAATCCGTTAGCTTGATTAAAGCGGCAGCTAAAAATAAGAGGGGAACCATACTGACGCCAAAAACACTCAGTGGAAGATCTATCAATGCTGGCGATTCCGTTTTTGGTGATCAAGATGCTAAATCATATGCTCTGTACGAGTCAGCTTTGGAGGACCTTGAGGTACAAGGGTATGTCAAACCGAAGGGTTCAAAGCGCGATATTTTTGAACTTACGCATAAAGGATGGAACATTGCTGAGTCGCTCTAACAATCGCAGGCACGGCGACGTCTTTTCCATTGCGGCTTCGCCTCCATTCCAAAGCCGCGTATGCTGCGAGCGTTACGCCAATAACTTGGTCATTCTTTCGCGAGGAGAAACATGAATTACGCAACATCGAAAATTTTTATCATTGTTTTTTGCTCAATCTTCATGCTGATCGGTGGTGGAGCCATATTTTCGGCCTTGCTTGCCGGCGGAAACCTGTTCTTCCTCGTGTGGGGCGCGATGTTTTTCTTCATCCCGCTCACTATCATGAGAGGGCGCCTTAAGCAGTTATCCACTTTCGAGAAAATGACCTACGACTGGTACAAGTCAGAACATCCTGACCATATCCAAGGAAATAAGGTTTCGTGCTTTTCCTGCGGCAATGCGCGCATCAATGTTCGGGCGCTTATGAACCGAACCTTCCATCGTGAGCACTTTTGTACTCAATGCGGCAAGACGCTTTACTATTCGCCCGAGCAATCGTGAGCTGGGGGCCAACCGATTATTCCACCGGACTTGCGCAAAAAGCCGCGCAGCCCGGTGAATTCAGACGTTGAGCCTGTAGAAAAAACCGCTGACCCCTAAGTTTTGGTAGGATCGAGAGAACAGACGAGGAATGATCAGCATGCCGCACTTCAAGGCTTATAACTACGATCAGAGCGCCATTGCGGTGATCAACTACCAAGATCAGCTCCAGCCAGGCACCTTTGAGCAAGCCGTACATTACCTGGTTAAGCTCAAGCACGACTTGTTTGTCTTCTATCCCAAGTATCGCAACGGCGCGATCAGTCGGCTGTCTATGATGCAGCTATTCTACAAACTCAGTGTTTTACCAACTCAGGCTATTAAAGGCGATCAACCAATATTATGACCAGAAAAACACTAGGCTTGAAAACAAAAAGGCAGGTAGACGCCCAGCCAGCCGACGACGTTGAAGATCCATTCCCCAATGATCCCGAAAAGCGTTTTCTAAATGGCGTCGCTATTCATCCTTCCCCACGCATTGTTTTAGCGCCTAGTTCTCAGCAGCGTACGGTGCGGGCGATGGATTTGATTACGCCTATTGGGATGGGGCAACGGGGGTTGATTGTGGCGCCGCCAGGCTCTGGCAAAACGACGATGTTAAAGCATATCTGTCAGGCCGTGGCCGAGGCGCATCCTGACATAAAGCTGTATGCCTTGCTGATTGATGAGCGGCCTGAAGAAGTGACGGATTTTAAGCGTAGTGTGACGGCAGAGGTACATGCCTCGTCGTCAGACGAGACCTACACTCACCATGTGCATTTGGCCGATAAGCTGCTTGAGACGGCGCGTAAGCAGGCAGGCGAGGGGCATGATGTAATGATCGTGATCGATTCGCTTACCAGACTCTCGCGCGTTCATAATGCCGAGCAGCGGGGCAATGGTCGCACCATGTCGGGTGGGCTGGATAGCCGGGCGATGGAAATACCGCGAAAACTGTTTGGCGCTGCGCGAAAGATCGAAAACGGCGGATCGCTCACCATCCTGGCCACCGTGCTGGTGGATACGGGAAGCCGTATGGATCAGGTGATTTTCGAGGAGTTCAAGGGCACGGGCAATATGGAGCTGGTGTTATCCCGCGACGTGGCAAATCAACGGATTTTCCCTGCGATCGATATTGCCAAAAGCAGTACCCGTCGAGAAGAGCTTTTGATTGATGCTAAAGATATTGAAAAGGTAAGGGCATTGCGTAGAGCGTTGACAACGCTTAAGCCAGTAGAAGGCGCGCAGAAGTTACTTGGGTTATTGGAGAAGTATCCCACTAATGCCGAGCTATTGGATGCATTTTTGCCTGCCTCGTGACATGTCTATAAAAAAACAAGCCCACTTTTTTAAGAGGTGGGCTTGTTTGGTAAGTATTAACGAGTACTTTGTTTGCTATAGTTCAAGTTTGACGCGGGCACTGCTTTTTTAACCGGGAAGCCTGCAATTTCTTTGCGCTCAATCGTGTTTTTCAATCGCCTTTCAATAGCACAAAGATTTTTAAAGTCACTGATGTCTACAAGCGAGATGGCTTCACCTGAGGCACCCGCGCGGCCGGTTCGCCCAATACGGTGGATGTACTCTTCGGGCTGGAAAGGCAAATCGTAATTCACCACACGGCTCAGCTCACCAATATCCAACCCTCGAGCGGCCACCCCCGTGGCGACCAGATACTTGAGTTCGCCCGTTTTGAACTGAGTTAACACCTGTTCGCGCATGGCCTGGCTTCTGCCGCCATGAATGGAATCCGCTGCGATGCCGCGTTTTTCAAGTTGGGCAACCAGCTTGGCCGCACTGTGTTTTTTCTCGACAAAAATAAGCGCCTGATCCCACGCTTGCTCGTTGATCAAATGGCTCAATAAGGCGGACTTGGTGTCTTTGTCTACCGTGATCAGCCACTGTTTGATCGTGGCGGCGGCGCGGACGTTGGGCGTAATGGCGATGTCAGCCGCCAGGTTGGTCATCTTGCTGTCTGAAAAAGCGTGGGCGATGGCGCGTACGTCATTGGTCATGGTGGCCGTGAACAACAGGTTTTGACGGTTTTCAGGCAGGCGCACGATGATTTTGTGAATATCATCGACAAAACCCATGTCGACCATTCTGTCCGCTTCGTCCAACACCATCACTTGTAGCTCATCAAAGTGTAGCGCTCGCTGATGCGCCAAATCAAGCAGCCTGCCCGGCGTAGCAACCAGAATATCCACGCCTGCGATTAAGCGCTCTTTTTGCGGCGCGGTATCCACGCCGCCATACGCGGCCATCGAGGTTAAGGGCGTGTGTTTAGCGTATTGAGCCACACTGGCTTCGACCTGAACCGCCAGTTCGCGGGTTGGTACCAGGATCAGCGCACGCATGCGTTTGCCGCGCAATGGTTCCGCGTTACTGAACTGTTCCAGCAGAGGCAGCACAAAGGCAGCGGTTTTGCCTGTGCCGGTTTGTGCGGTGGCGATCAAGTCGTTACCCGAAAGAATGGCAGGAATGGCTTGTTCCTGGATGGGCGTTGGCGTTTTGTAACCGAGCTCGGTAATCGCTTGAACAAGAGGACTGGATAATCCTAGTTTTGCAAATGGCATAAGGCGCTCTGACATAAAGTCGTGAGGGGTGTCGATAATAAAAAGTGGTGCAGTATAGCGCGAGAGCCGCCGTTCGTTTTGCCTCCGCGAGTGTTTATTTAGCTATGCTATCCCGATTCAGTGGCCCTAAAAAGCCGGTCAACAGGACGTCAGCTACAGCTCAAAGGGAACATGCAATGTTTAAACAAGTCGGCGGTGTAGAAATACAGCCCCAGCATAAGGCGACGTGCCACTGCGGCATGGTGGTACTTGAGCTTGATCTGCCTGACGGCCTTGTCGACCCCAAAAGGTGTAATTGCTCAATGTGTAGGCGCAAAGGCGCGGTGATGGCCTATGTGCCATTGAGTGGTCTGTGTGTTGTCAGCGGCGCTGATCAGCTAAGGCTCTATCAGTTCAATTCGGGGGTCGCAAAGCACTACTTCTGTTCCAACTGCGGCATCTACACGCACCACCAAACACGCTCAAATCCCGATATATACGGATTCAATGTAGGGTGTTTGGAAGGCGTTAACCCGCATGACTTACCTGACCTTCCCGTCAGTGACGGTATCAATCATGAAGCTGATCAGTAGTCTCGGCCAAGATGGCATTGCAGTGAGTCCTGGGCTGCGAAATGCTTTAGCAAGCATGGAATACAGATGCTGACGCCGATAGGAGTTCAATTATGAAGGTGTGTGCTGCTCAGCTTCGACCCATCGCGGGTGATTTTGCGCGTAATCGAGCGAACCATCTTGAACTCATCGAGCTTGCCGTTGCGCAGCGAGCAGATGTCGTATTCTTCCCTGAGCTTTCGCTAACGGGGTTTGAGCCGCGCCTTGCTGATTCACTGACTGTCGATATAAACGATCACCGGCTTGATGTGTTCCAGGTATGGAGTGATCAACACAACCTGCTTATCGGTGTTGGTATGCCGATTGCCGTTGATGAGGGTGTGCAGATTGGCATGGTGTGGTTCACGCCGGGTAAGGCACGCTTCATTTATTCTAAACAACAGTTGCACCCCGATGAGCACTCCTATTTTGTGCCAGGCTATGAACAACTTTTATTCGAGAGGGACGGCTGCAAACTGGCTCCGGCTATCTGTTACGAGTCGCTTCAAATGAGCCATGCTGATGAGGTGGCTGCCTTATCCGCCGAGTTTTACTTGGCCAGCGTTGCCAAACCCGCAGGTGGTCTGTACAAGGCCATGGCGCATTATCCCGCTGTCGCGCGCCAACATCATATGAGTGTGATCATGGCAAATTGTGTCGGGCCGAGCGATGATTTTATCAGTGTAGGCCAGTCGGCCGCTTGGAACGTGCGTGGAGAACTGCTTGCGCAAATGGATGCAGGCTCAGAAGGACTGGTTGTACTAGACACCTGTAACGGGCGCGCTAGTGTGGAGCAACTTGCTAATATGACGCTTTAGCCAAGGTCAGGAAGTGATGCGGCCGGGCTGTGTTCACAGTTTAATGACGCTGCAGGCGGTTCCCCAAAACTACGCTTTTTGGTTGCACTGCCGGGTGATTTTGACGCTATGACGTTGTGACGTCATAATGTCAAGACGTTACCTCATTCGGAGAGTGCCATGAGCGAGACATCTAAGCGTTCTACGGTTTATTTCGACCCGCAGCTACATGCTGCCCTGCGCCTAAAGGCCGCGCATACGCATCGTTCACTGTCAGATATCGTCAACGATGCTGTTCGTGCGGCACTGGCTGAGGATCAGGAAGACTTGGCGGCATTTGAAGAACGAGTTTCTGAGCCCACCATGAGCTACGAAGCATTGCTGGACGATTTGAAGGCTCATGGCAAGTTATAAGCTGGTATTCAAAAAATCTGTCTCGAAGGATTTTCGGTCAATCCCCAATAAGGATGTTGCCCGTATTCTGCAGCGTATAGAGGAACTGCCATATAATCCTCGTCCCGTTGGCAGTGAAAAGCTTTCAGGGCAAGAACGTTACCGGATTCGACAAGGGGTATACCGCATCATATATGAAGTGGTAGATGAATTGCTTGTCGTCACGGTTGTGAAGGTGGGGCATTGAAAACATGACTATCAGCACAGCTAACTCTATTTTAAATTTAACTTAATATTCATAGTTTTTTACTATTAAGTGGTTCTTTTATAAAAAGGTAATAATCAGTGATCAACACCAAGATATACAAGGCGGTTTACGAATTGGCGGAAAAGTTGATGAAGGCTGCCACCAAGGATGACAGAGAAACATTTGATGCGCTGTATGCCGAGTTGCGGGCAATTTGCGTTGATAACGAGAGCACCGATAAAGACCATCCGGAACAATGGGAAACCCTGGCAGACTTTACCGAAGAGCTGGAAGACGCGCTGGCGGGCTACGAAAAGGCCCTGGAAAAGGCCAACGCCATTGATTCCAACGACCATCGGGCTTCCATTGGTTTTTCCATGGCGATGTTGCAAGCTGAGGCAGGCCAGACCGACGCGGCTATCGCCAGTTTGCGACAGGCCAAAACCAGCGCGCAGGGCATTGAAGATGACGAGCTGAAAGCCGACATCGATGAACTTCTTAAAAAACTAACTACCGGCCAGGAACCCCATTTTGACCAATAACGATATTTTTCGCCGCATCCGCTACACCTTCGATTTAAAAGACAGCACCATCGTGGATATTTTCGCCCTGGCAGAGGTCAGCGTGACCCGCGAGCAGGTCGCCGCCTGGCTGAAAAAGGATGAGGATGATGCCTTTGTCACGATGAAGAACAAGGAGCTTGCGGCGTTCTTGAACGGGTTTATCAGTTTCAAGCGTGGCAAGCGCGAGGGACCTCAGCCCGAGCCGGAAGCGCAACTGAACAATAATATGGTGTTCCAGAAACTGCGCATTGCGCTGAACATGAAAGCGGATGATGTGCTGGAAGTTTTTGAGTTGGTCGGGCTGCCGTTGAGCCATCATGAACTCAGCGCCTTTTTCCGCAAGCCAAGCCACAAGAATTACCGTGAGTGCAAGGATCAGATGCTGCGCAATTTCCTGCTCGGCATTCAGCGCCAGTTGCGGCCCAGTTCTGAAGACGCTAGTCCCGAAGTCTGAAAGAAGCCTTCACGCCAGCAGTGCCCCGCCTTAGTAAAGGTAAGAAGGCGGGGCACTCCGCTTTGCTCTGTTTGCCTCAAGCCCTGGCGGCGCTGCCCTTGTAAAGATGCGCGCTAAAGAAACTCCGTCTATTTCCGATAACTCTCTATACGACGAACATGCACGACCGTCACCCAACGTCATGAGAGCCCGCCATGCCCAACATATTGCGCTTTATTATCACGGCCGTACTGCTGTCTTTCAGTGCGCATGTAATGGCCCATACTGCCAATGAGGCGGAGGCCGCTGCGCTTGCCTGGTTGAAAGCGATCGATAACGGTAATTATGAACAAGCCTGGGAGACCTCGTCGCCGATCTTAAAAGCGCCGCTTTCACAAGGTATGTTGGCGCGCACCATTGAGCTTGTACGCCGGGACTTTGGCGAGGTGGCCTCGCGCAAGCGCATTCGTACCAGCCACCAGACGTCCATGCCGGGTGCGCCGAGCGGCGACTATATCGTCTTTACCTTCCAAACCGGCTTCGAGAACAGCGGGCGTCGGCTCGAGACCGTTACCCCTCACCTTGAAAACGGCACCTGGCGGGTTAGCAGCTATTACGTGGAAGCGCCCTGATTTGCCCGCTACCAGCGCTGCATGCCTGGCGAATCAGCGTTATTTCCCGATAAGGATAAAAATGCCAGGTTGGCGCTAAATCGAGTCAATTTTTCCCGCTAAGGAAGTTTACGCTTCGCCTCATTACCCAACCCACCATAAGTGCTATGTTGAAAGTATATCGATGTGGCGACATTACTTGTTCAGAAAATATGCAGGGTGTAAGTTTTGTATATGATGATTCCGGTGGTGGGCATGCTTATATGATGGCTGCTGACCCAGGCAGCTAGGCAATGGTTTCAGGACGCGAGGCGCGGGGAGAGCTGATATGCGAAGCCTTTCTTACAAATCCCCTTGGCTGTGGTTATCGCTGGCAGGTTTGTTGATGCTGGCGCTGTCTTTCGCCTGGCAGGCCACGGCGCAGACCTCTTCGCGTAATGCCCTGGTCATGAACATTGAAGGGGCCATTGGACCCGCCACCAAGGATTATCTTGAGCGCGGGCTGCGCAAGGCCCGTGAGCAGAACAGCGAGGTGATTGTCGTTGAACTGGATACGCCAGGTGGCCTGGTCGACACGACCCGCGACATGATCCGTGAAATGCTGAATACCGATATTCCCGTGGCGATGTATGTCTCCCCCAGCGGCGCCCGGGCGGCCAGTGCGGGCACTTATCTGCTGTATGGCAGCCACGTCGCCGCCATGGCGCCTGCGACCCATCTGGGGTCTGCCACGCCGGTGCAGATGGGCGGTTCCGGCTTTCCCGGCAGCGCTGATGAAGCGGATGACAAAGTCGAAGGTCAATCGGAAGGCGAGAGTGAAAGAGAAAGTGAAAGCGCATCTGGAGGCGAGAGCAGCGCCATGGAGCGCAAGGTCATGGAGGACGCGGTGAGCTTTATCCGCAGCCTGGCCGAGCGTCACGACCGGAACGCCGATTGGGCCGAAGCGGCGGTGCGCGAGGCGGTCAACCTCACCGCCAGTGAGGCATTGGAGCAGAACGTCATCGACGTGATTGCGCAGGATCTGAACGATTTACTTTCACAAATAGACGGTACGACGGTGGTCATGGAAGGTGGTGATCGGACGCTTGAGACAGCCGACCTCGCCATCGAGCGCTTCGATCCGGATTGGCGCACAGAGCTGCTTTCGCTGATTACTAACCCCAATATTGCCTACTTCCTGCTGATCATCGGCTTTTACGGGCTGATCTTCGAACTTTCAAGCCCTGGCAGCCTGTTTCCTGGCACTATCGGGGTTATTTCGCTGTTGTTGGCGCTCTTTGCCTTTCAGATGCTGCCGATCAATTATGCGGGCCTGGCGCTTATCATCGTGGGATTGGCGCTGATGGTGGGCGAGGCGTTAATGCCCAGCTTTGGTGTACTGGGAGTGGGCGGGATTATTGCCTTTGTGCTGGGGTCGATCATGCTGATGGATGCCGAGTACCTCGCCATTTCGCTGCCACTGATTGGCGGTGTGGCGCTGGTGTCCGGCGGGCTGATGCTATGGACGCTGACCCGCTTCGCAACGCTGCGCAAGCGCCCGGCCCACACAGGGATGGAGCAGCTGATTGGCGCAAGTGCTATTGCCCTGGAAGATTTTGACACGCGCGGCCACGTGCGACTGCACGGCGAGCGCTGGAACGCGGTGAGTAACGTGCCGATCAAGCAGGGCGACGAGGTGAAAGTGGAGCGCCTTGAGGGCTTGACGGTCTACGTATCACCCCCGTAAGCGCCTGGCCGCCAGTGCGTTACACATCAATCGCTAGACGAGGTGTCCCATGTTGCTATCTTACTTAGTGCCCGTTGTCCTGGTGGTGTTGCTGATAGCCGCCTCCATTCGCATTCTGCCGGAATATAAACGTGGCGTGGTGTTCTTTCTGGGCCGTTATCAGAAGGTAAAAGGGCCTGGTCTGGTTATCGTGATCCCGGCCATTCAAAAGATGCAGGTGGTCGATCTGCGTGTCATCACCATGGACGTGCCCGAGCAGGATGTGATCTCCCAGGACAACGTCACGGTGAAGGTCAACGCCGTGCTTTACTTTCGTGTGATCGACCCTGAAAAGGCGATTATTCAGGTGGAGAACTTCACCCAGGCGACCAGCCAGCTGGCGCAAACCACGCTGCGTTCGGTATTGGGTAAGCATGACCTGGATGAAATGCTTTCCGAGCGCGACAAGCTCAACGACGACATCCAGGAAATCATTGATGCTCAGACAGACTCCTGGGGTATCAAGGTGGCGAACGTCGAGATCAAGCACGTGGATCTGGACGAGAGCATGATCCGCGCCATTGCCCGCCAGGCCGAGGCGGAGCGTGAACGTCGCGCCAAGGTCATCCACGCTGAGGGTGAGCTGCAGGCTTCCAAGAAACTGGTCGAGGCGGCCAACGTGATGCAGGAAAACTCTGCTGCGCTGCAGCTACGCTACCTGCAGACCATGAGCGACATGAGCAACAAGAACGCGTCGACGATCGTCTTCCCGCTGCCCATGGACATCATGGAAGCCTTCAAGGACATGAAAGCCAAGCACATGCCGCCCGCATCGGGTACGCCAAAAGACGACGCTTAAACGCTCCTGATAGGGCTATAACGAAGGGTCAACGTGGCGGTAAATGGCGGTAAGCACGCTATAGCACCCAAACGCCAGCAGGCCAATGGCGACAAACCCAAACAGCCATTGCCCGAAGGCCTGGCCCCGCAAGGTGTTAAACGCTTCCGCCGTGCCGCCAGCTTCGTTGGGGTCGAACTGGTAGGCGGCGACCATGAACAAGCTACCCACGATCACAAAGACGAGCCCGCGAACCACCAGGCCAAAGCGGCATATCGGGTAGGCCCAGGCTTGGGTGCGCGAGGGCATGGTGAAGTGCTTGTCAAACTTGGCCTTGTAGCCTTTGACGGCATGGGCGATCCCCGCACCGATGATGGCGATGCCGACGGCAGCCACCAACCAGCGGCCAAAGGGTTGCTGCATCAGCCAAGTGGCCATGCCTTCCGAGCCACCGCTTGAGCCACCCGAAGAACCGGACGAAAGAAAGCGGAAGACAAGGCGGGCGGCAAAAAATGCCAGCAAGGTGTGGGTAACCGCACTGACGAACAAGCCTGCGCGAATCACCAGCCCTTTGGCGCTGGTGCCGTGGTGGTCGGGGTCCTTGAAGGCCTGTATGCAGCGCCACATGGCGTACCCAAGCAGCCCCACGGCGATAATGCCCAGCATCACCTTGCCGAACGGCGCCCCCAGCACGGCTTCCAGCGCGCCACGGCTGCCTTCCGCCTGGCCGCCCTGATCTATGGCGGTGAGCGCCGCCAATCCCCCCACCAAAACGTAAACCACGCCGCGGGATGCATAGCCCAAACGGGCGAATGCGCTGATGGCATCGCGGTGGTCGGGTGCGGGCGTAGAGCTTGCCATGGTGTCCTCCTGACCAATAAGGCTGTTGCCAATTATCCATAAGCAACTTGAATGAGCGGGGACTATACTGTGTCTGCGCCGTGCTATTGTCCAGCTTAGGCGAAGCAAGCCCTGCTGACGAGTTGAGCGGGGCGGGCCTGTCTTTTCCTTTTTCCATTATTTGAATTGTTTGAGTAGTGCATGAGTCCATCGTCTTCTCCGCTTTTCTGGCGCGGTCAGCGCATGCCCCATGTAGAGTTGCGTAAGATCAGTGATGCGCGGCAAGTCTGCTATGCGCCTCACAGTCACGTGCACTGGTCGCTGGGTGCCGTTACCGCAGGCAGAAGCACCTTTCGTTACCGCGATACGACCTATCAAATTAGCGCGGGGGATCTGGTGATGATGAACCCGCATTGGGTACATGCCTGTAACCCCATCGAGAATCAGCCCTGGGCGTATCTGATGCTCTACGTCGATACCACCTGGCTGAGTAACTTGCGCTATCAGTTGGGGCTGCTGGATACGCCTGACTGGCAAGACATTGCCACCGCTGTGCTTACCCAACCCGAGCTTTATGCAGCGTATTGCGATATGGCGTCCTGCCTGCTGGATGACCGGCAAGCGATTGACGATAAGCAAGCAGTACTAACTGACTACCTGTCTAGCCTTATGCAGGCGCTTGCCCAAGCGCCTCCTGCGGCATTGCCGGAAGCGTCCAGCACGCTAGAGCAGGTTGCCGTCTATTTACGTAATAATTGCACCGCAGACATTTCGCTTGAAAGCTTATGCCAGCAGTCCGGCTACAGTGCGGGGCATTTAATCCGCGCGTTCAAACAGCATTACGGGCTAACGCCCCATGCCTACTTGATTAATCAACGCATCCAGATGGGGCAAGAGGCATTAAAGCAAGGGCAACCTATTGTTGAGGCGGCGTTGAACGCTGGCTTTAACGACCAACCCCACTTTCAGCGAACCTTTAAGCGGCTGGTGGCAGCAACACCCAACCAGTACCGCTACCCGCTACTCAATCAATAAATAGATAGCACTGGCGGCCAAACATGCCGCCAACACGCGGTTAACCGTTAGCAGGATGGTAGGGCGGTGAACATAGCGTTTGAGAAAAGCGCCTGCGTATACCCAACTGGCAAGCGATAGCCAGCAAATAGGCAGGTAGAGCCCCGCGAACAGCCAAAGCTGGTAGGGGGCGTCACCGCTGGTGTAGGCACCAATACCAGCAGCAGACGCCAGCCATGCCTTGGGATTAAGCCACTGCATCATCGCGCCCGACATAAACCCTGGCGCTTTCTCGGCGCCTTGCTCGTGCAGGCGTCCATCGTGCTGAAAAAGTTGATAACTGAGATAAAGCAAAAACAGGATACCCGCCCAGCGTAAAATATCTTCCAGTAGCGGCACCACTTGCAGCAGCGAGTAAAGGCCGGCGCCAATCCCCAAAAACAGGGCGATGAAACCTAGTGTGGCGCCCGTTACAAAGACAAGGCCCTGGCTAATGGGGTAGTAGGTGCCGCTGCTCAAGCAAACGATATTGACCGGCCCTGGCGAAATGGACGCGGCAAGGGCAAATGCGGACATGGGTAGAAGCAGGGGCAGTAGTGAAGCGTTCATTGTCATCCTCCTTGGTCGTGCAAGGAGTGTGCAGTGGCGTGTGGCAAGTAGATTGCACAAAATTGATCTACGAATAGCTTTTTAGCTAATGTTAAGTATCTTTAAAGCTGGCAAGGGCGCTTTGAATTTATCGAAAGGAGGCAAAGGGTTATGAAAACCATCGGCTTGCTCGGAGGCATGAGCTGGGAATCCACGCAGACCTATTACCGTATGCTCAATCAAGGTGTTGCGGAGCAACTGGGGGGCTTTCATTCGGCGAAAATAGTGCTCTATAGCGTGGATTTTGCCGAGATCGAAACGCTTCAACGCCAGGGCGACTGGGAGGCGATGGCGGACATCCTGACGAATGCGGCCTGCTCGGTGGCGGCAGCTGGGGCGGATTTTCTGGTGATCGGCACGAATACCATGCATAAAGTAGCTGCCGAGGTGGAGGCAGCATCAGGCCTACCGCTTTTGCATATTGCCGAGGCAACCGCCGATATTCTGGCCCAGCAGGGGATAGACCGCGTTGGCCTGCTAGGTACCCAGTTCACCATGGAGCAGCCCTTCTACCGGCAGCGACTGGAGGCGCGGGGGATCGAAGTTATCGTGCCTGAGCCCGAGCAACGTGAGGTGATTCATCGCGTGATCTATCAGGAGCTCTGCCGGGGGACGATCAACCCCGCCTCGAAAGAGGCTTATCTGGACGTGGTGGCGACGCTTTCAGCGCGGGGCGCGCAGGGCGTGATTCTAGGCTGCACCGAGATTGGTTTGCTGATTAACCAGAGCGATACCCCGGTCGCGCTTTTTGACACCACCGAGATCCACGCCCAGCGTGCGGTGGCCTGGGCGTTGGGCGTTGGGTGATGGCGTGGCCGCCTGAACGCTTGCCGTTAATGGCCAAACACCGACCAGCCAGTTTTCTGGACAAACATTTCGAGCGCCTGGGTGCCTAGCAGGCTGTTGCCGTAGGCATCGAGCCCCGGTGACCAGACGGCGATCGCCCCGTGGCCCGGCGCGATCGCCAGTATGCCGCCGCCCACGCCGCTTTTAGCCGGTAAGCCGACACGAAAGGCAAATTCGCCGGAGGCGTCGTAGTGGCCGCACATCATCATCAACGAGTTGATTCGTCGGGCCCGCTGGGAAGCCACCACCCGAATGCCGCTGGGTTTATTGATGCCATCGGAAGCCAAAAACAGCCCGGCGTGAGCGAGCTGTTCACAGCTCATGGCAATGGCGCACTGGTGGAAGTAGGTGCCCAGCACTTTATCGACATCGTGGCGTAGGTGCCCAAAGGCTTTCATGAAATGCGCCAGTGAGGCGTTGCGGTCACGATGGGCCATCTCTGAGGCGGCCACCGCATGGTCGAAGTAGATGCTGTCGTCATCGGCGATATAGCGCACAAAGCTGAGAATCTCACCCAGGGTCTCTTTGGGTTCGTGGCCCATCATGATCGCATCGACCACCGCAATGGCCCCGGCATTGATGAACGGATTACGCGGCTTGCCGCTTTCATGCTCCAACTGAACGATGGAGTTGAACGGATCGCCCGATGGCTCGCGGCCCACTTTCGACCACAGCGAATCCCCCACTTGCCCAAGCGCAATGGTCAGCGTGAATACCTTGGAGATACTCTGGATGGAGAAGGGCGTGGTCGCGCAGCCCGCCGAGCACACCTTACCATCCACGGTGGCCAGGGAAATGGCAAACTGTTTTGGGTCAACGTGGCCGAGCTCGGGGATATAGTCCGCTACTTTGCCACGTTCCTCTGCGCTCGCCATGGTGGCGGCAATGTCGTCGATCAAGGCTTGCATGGGCGTATCGTGACCGTCAGTTGAGGCGGGCAATAACCCTAGCGAAAAATCCGGGCACTGTCTGCTATTGCAGTCAGCAAGATTCGGGTCGGCAACTCGCCTTTGAGCGCATAGGCTGTGAAGGTAACGGTTAATACGACGATGTGAGAGACGACAATGAACGACTATGAGCGTATCGAGAAAGCCATGGATTACATGGTGGCCCATGCGGCCGCGCAGCCCAAGCTGGAAGCGGTGGCCGCTCACGTTCATTTGAGCGCCTTTCACTTTCAGCGATTGTTCTGCCGTTATGTCGGGATCAGCCCCAAGCGTTTTTTGCAGGCGCTGACCCTGGAGCGCGGCAAGCAGTTGATGGCATCCTCTAGCTCACTGCTGGATATCGCCCATACGCTGGGGCTTAGCGGTGGCTCGCGGCTTTATGATCACTTTGTGCAGCTGGACGCGGTCACTCCAGGGGAGCACAAGCGCCAGGGGCAGGGCGTCGAGATTGCTTACGGCGTTCATGCCACGCCGCTGGGCAGCCTGTTCGTGGCGGTCACGCCGCGGGGTATCTGCCGCATGGGGTTTGTGGATGCCACCAGTGCCGACGAGTTATTGACCCGGCTTGCCAAAGAGTGGCCGCTTTCCACGCTTCATCACGATCCTGACGCCACGCGTTTTGCGGTGGAGGCGCTTTTCAACAGGTCAGGCGATGCCTCTGCCACTTTGTCGCTGCATGTGACCGGCACCAACTTCCAAATCGCCGTATGGCGGGCGCTGCTGACCATTCCCGAAGGCCAACTGGCCAGCTACTCGCATATCGCCCAGGCGCTGGGCACGCCCAAGTCGTCGCGGGCGGTAGGCAATGCGGTGGGTGCCAACCCCATCGCGCTATGGATACCCTGTCACCGGGTAATCCAACAAAGCGGTGCGCTAGGTGGCTACCGCTGGGGCCTCGCGAAGAAGCAGATGGTGCAAGCCTGGGAGTTGGCAACGGTCAACAACGAATCGCTTTCTCCCATGGCCACGCCTTAATCAATTAACCCGTTGGCATCATAAAACGGGAAAGGGCCGGGGTAGGGGTCGATAAACCCTTGGTGAGTCACCATGCCGTTAGCTGCCGACCACTGGTGCAGCAGGTAACCGGGAGGCTCAAGCTGGAAGTGGGCGGGGCCGTCTGGGGTGAGATCCAGGCTAACCTGATGGGAAACCCCGGGGCAGCTCATCGCCAGGGTGTTGGCAAAGCGCGCCTGAATCGAACGGTGCAGGTGCCCGCAGAGCACGCGCTCGACCTGGGGGTGCTTGCCAATGACGTCGGCTAGCGCCTCTGGCCGTTTGAGCGGCTGGCGATCCATATGGTCGATGCCACTCACGAACGGGTGGTGATGCACCATGACCAGCGTCGGTTTATCGGGCTGCTCCACCAGCGTTGTATCCAGCCACTGAAGGCTCTCATCGCTTAGCTCCCCATGGGGGTTACCCGGTACCAATGAGTCGAGCCCTATGATGCGTACCGGGTAGTCATCCACGACCCACTGCAAGTAGTCGCGGTGCTGAAACAGGTAGCGATGCGCCGGGAATGCATTACGCAGATGTTGGCGGTCGTCGTGATTGCCGGGAATCAGATACACGGGCAGCGTTAACTCAGCCAGGAGCTGCTTAAAGGTGGCATACTCCTCGGGATGGCCAAAATCAACCAGGTCGCCGCTAATCAGCACCAGGTCGGGCCGCGGCGCAAGCTGATCGAGCTTGCTGATCGCTTTGCGTAAAGCATTAGCAGTATCCACTTGGCGATAGGAGAGCTTGCCGCCTGCCTTTATGTGCGGATCGCTAATCTGGGCGATAAGGCATGGCTGGGTATGAGGACCTTTCTGAATGTCAGCCATTGACCGCCTCCTTAGCATCAATTGGGGCAGTGGGCTTATCCGGGTGAAAAACCACGTGGGAGGGGAGTGCCAAACCAATCGCGCTACCGTTTGGCCAGCGCTGGCGGGAGGGGGCCTCAATCTGGAGTGGTGAGGCATTGCCGGTATCGACCATCAGGCGTTGGCTTTGGCCCAGGAAAATGCTTTGCACTACCGTGCCTTTTATATCGGCTTGGTCAAGGGGCACTACCTGAATATCTTCTGGCCGACAGTAGACCGTGGGTACGCCCTGCAAGTGAGAGGCAGAGAGTTCGCCACCATGTACCATCAACCTTCCCTCTTCTCGGCTGCCGATCACGTCCAGGCAGTTAACCGCGCCAATAAAATCGGCCACAAAGGCATTGGCTGGCTGGTGGTAAATCTCTTGAGGCGTGCCTAGTTGGGCAATACGGCCGGCTTGCATCACTGCAATACGATCACCTAAGGCCATTGCCTCATTCTGGTCGTGGGTGACGTAGACGGCCGTGGTGCCCAACTCACGCAGCAACTGGCCAATCTCGATGCGCAGGCGGTCACGCAGTTTGGCATCAAGGGCTGCCAATGGCTCGTCAAACAGCAGTACCTTGGGCCGCACGGCAACCGCACGGGCGAGGGCGACGCGCTGTTTTTGCCCGCCGGAGAGGGCGTCGATACGCCGCTCACCAAAGCCCTGCAAGTCGACCATGCGCATCACTTCGTCAAGCCGTTGGGCAATCTCTGCCCGCGGCAAGCGCTGTATTTTTAGCCCGTAGGCAATGTTGTCGGCAACGCTCATATTGGGAAACAGCGCATAGTTTTGAAACACCATTCCTACATCGCGCTTCTCAATCGGCAGGGCGGTGACATCGCGCTCGCCAAACAGCACCTGCCCACCTTTGTCGGGGCTCTCCAGGCCGCTGATAATGCGCAGGGTGGTGGTTTTGCCGCAGCCGGAAGGGCCCAGCAGTACCAGGGTTTCGCCCGCGTTAACCTGTAGATCAAGCGGCTGTAGCGCGGTCGTGCCACCCGCAAAGGTGCGGCTGCACTGGTTTAGGGTAATGCTGACAGATGAACTCATAATGGATTCTCAACTAAAACAGTCTGGTGTCTTTCAGTAAGCGTTTATCGACGTTGCCCGGTGAGGTGGCCTGCCCACTGAATCGCCACCAACAGTGGCACCACCATCGCCAGAAATATCAGCGTGTAAGCCGAGCCCACTTCAAGGCGCATGGAGGCGTAGCTGTCGGCTAAGCCGACCGGCAGCGTTTTGGTCAAGGGGGTATGCAGCATCCAGGTGATGTTGAATTCGCCGATGGATAAGGTAACCACCATCAGCGCGCCTGCCAGAATGCCGCTCATACAGTTGGGAACGACTACGCCGAAAAAGCGTTGGTGGAAGCTGGCGCCCAGGCTGGCGGCGGCCTCTTCTAGCTGCGGAAGTTTGGTGGTCTGCATCACGGAGAGTACCGCGCGCACCATAAAGGGCAGCGTAAACAGCACGTGTCCGACAAGAATAAATAGCCAACTGCCGCGAAATTCCCGATAGCTGCCGTAGGCGAGCAGCAGGGCAAGGGCGGTGGCCAGCCCAGGCACGGCTACCGGTAAAAGCAGCAGCTCTTCAATGGCATTGGCCCAGCGGCGGCGGCTGCGCAGTAGACCGTAGGCGGCGGGGACGCCGATCAGAATAGTGATCAGTAAGCAGGCGAGCGCCAGTTTAATGGAGAGCCAGATGGTATCGGCGTAGAGGTACCACACTTCATCGACCCAGCGCAGGGTCAGCCCGCTTTCAAGGCCAACAAAGTAGTTCTCGGTCAGGCCCGCCATCACCGACATGGCGACGGGCACGATCATGAATAAGCACACCAGCAGGGTGAAACTGAGTTGCAGAACAAAGCGTAGGCGCGATTTCATACCGAAGCTCCCAGATTGCCGCCTGCCAACCGACGGGCAAGGCTTAACGCCATCCAGGTGATCACACCCAGCACCACCGAAAGCGCAGCCGCCATGGCGAAGTTGGCGTAGTTGGTGAATTCGCCGTAGATATTGAGTGGCAGGATGCTTAGCCGCGTGCCCAGGGTAAACGCCGTGCCAAAAGCGCCCATGCTGGTCGCAAAGCAGATAGCACCGGTTGAGAGTAGTGCGGGCGCAATGCCCGGCACGATAACGTCTTTGGTGACCTGCCAGGTGTTAGCCCCTAACGAGCGGGCTGCCTCTTCAAGGCTTTGATCCAGGTTGTCGCAGGCCGCCATTACCGTGGTGATCACACGAGGAATGGAGAAGTAGAGGTAGCCAATAAAGAGCCCGGCCAGTGAATAGGCGAACATCCAGCGCTCGCCAAATAGCCATAGGCTGGTTTGCGCCAGAGCACCCTGGCGGCCGCCCAGCATAATGACCAGAAAGCCCACCACGACGCCAGGAAAGGCCAGCGGAAAGGTGAGGATAGCCACGAGTATGGACTTGCCAAAAAAACGCTGCCGGGCGAGAAAAAAACCGCCAACACCGGCAATGGCCACCGCTACCAGTGACACGACCAGCGAGAGACCAACGGTGGTCGCCAGACTGATCAAGTACTGCCGATGGGTGAGAATAGTCAGATAAGCACTGATGCCACTGCTTGGGTCTGCTTCGGCACCCATCATGATCAGACGTGAAAAAGGCAGTAACCAAAAGGCGCAGAAAATGACCAGCGCAGGCAGCAGGGCGAACAGCACGATCAGGCGTTTACGCTGGGCTGGCCCTGCCATCGCAGGCGATCGACTGAGGTAAGAAGCAGCCCCGGAGGGCTGCTTGGCTGCCGCTGTCATGATTAACGCACCTCCGACAGATACCGCTCGGAGAAGCTACGTTGAGCAGCCGCCATGGCGTTGTAGTCGAGTGCTTCGGCGCGGGCATAGTCGCTATCGGGAAGGAACACTTCGCGTGCTTCAGGGGAGATGGCGCTGGCGCGCACGGGGCGTAGGTAAGCATCTGCCCACACCGCCTGGCCTTGATCAGAGAGCACAAAATCAAGCACCTGTTTGCCGTTCTCGGGGTTGGGGCCATCCTTTACCAGGCTCATGACATAAGGCACCACCACGCTGCCCTCTTCGGGAATCACGAACTCCACGTTGGCGCCATCGCTGTGGCGGGCCCGATAAGCGTTGAAGTCGTAATCAAGCAGAATCGGGATCTCGCCAGAAAGCACCCGTGCATAGCTGGTCTGCTTGGGCACGATCGGGTCGTTTTCGGCCAGCTGATTGAAGTAGTCGATTGCCGGGGTGAAGTCGTTTAGATCGCCGCCCATGGCTTGGTTGACCGCTACAGCACCGACGTAGCCGACAAAGGCGCTGGCCGGGTCAAGGTAGCCCACCATGCCGCGATACTCGGGCTTGAGCAGGTCTTCCCAAGAGGTGGGCACCGGGGCGCCATCCAAGGCATCGGCGTTGACCATAAAACCGAGCGTGCCGGAGTGAATGGCAAACCAGTTGCCTTCGGGATCTTTCAAGCCTTCGGGAATCTCGTCCCAGTGGTCAGGCTGGTAGGGCGTTACCACGTCTTCTTCCATGGCCTGAATACCGAAGGTTACCCCGTAGTAGACGACATCCGCCACCGGGCTATCCGCTTCGGCGACCAGTTGGGCTAATGACTGGCCGGAGTTTTTGTTGTCTTGGGGCACGCGGATGCCGGTTTCCTGTTCAATCAAACGCAGTTGCGTACCCCAGTCTGCCCACTCGGGCGGGCAGTTGTAGCAGATCGCACTGTTGTCTGATTGCGCAAACACGCTTCCCGACGTACTGATAACTGCCGTGGCCAATACCGTTTGATAAAGACGCTTAAGGTTCATGCTGTGCTCCTCTCTAACGTACCGAACGTGGACTAGCGGGATGCCGGAGTTCCGGCACTTTCGCCCTTACGCAGTGCGTGGGGCATTGGGGCGGGCGCGCAGCGCTCTCCCCGAATCATGGCTAACAGGGTGTGAACAGCACTGCGCCCGATGTCGGCGCGAGGCTGCTCAATGGTGCATAGCGACGGGTAGAGGTGCTTGCCCAGGGCGATTCCATCGAAGCCCATGACGGAAAGGTCATCAGGCACCCTAAATCCGGCGCGCTGAAGTTCGCCCATCAGGCTGATGGCGAGCAGGTCGTTGGTGCAGATCACTCCTGTGAGCGCATCAGCGCCTTGTAACGCTGAGGTGAGGCGGGTCAGATCTGCTTGGGTATGGTGCGCCATCTCTACCAGCGGGCGCGGCATCAGCCCCGCTTCGTCCATCGCGTGGCAGTAACCTTCAAAGCGTTGTTGGGCGCGGTCTGACTGCAGCAGCGGGCCAGCGACCATGCCAATTCGCTTATGGCCCAGGGCGATCAAGTGGCGAGTGGCATCGGCGCTGGCGGCACGGTTGTCGACGCCCACCGAGGGGAAGCCGCTGTTGCCAGGCGGGTTGTAGACCAATAAGCAGGGAGTGCTCTCCACGCGAAGCTTGTCCAGCACGGCGCTGTTATCCGCTTCGGCCACGGTCAGCACCAAGCCGTCGACGCGTTGGCGCAACATCTCCTCGACGATGTCACCCTCGCGGCTGGGTGAGTATTCGCTGGTGGTAACGATCAGTGAGTATCCAGCCTCGCGAGCGGCCACTTCCATGGCTTGTAGCTGCTCGGCAAATACCGGGTTGTCGAGGCTGGGTACCATCACGCCAATCATTTGTGTGGCTTGGGAGCGTAGCTGTTGAGCGACTTTATTGGGCCTGAACGCCAGTTGCTGGGCCGCGTTAAAAACGCGCTCCCGGGTCGCTGGGCGTACCAGCTCGGGGCTTGAAAAAGCCCGCGCCGCGGTTGCCCGAGAGACGCCGGCAAGTTTGGCCACAGTGAGTAAATCTGCCATGGGAATACCTGTTGTCAGTGCAATGAGATCGATCTCATTTATTAGGTATTAGCCTAGAGGGGGTATGTGACGGCTAAATGGCAGGAATATGTATTTTTAGCGTGATTATGATGACAAGACGATTAATCACCATGAAGCTCGAGAGCTAATGAAAAGGGGGCTGTTTTGCTTGCTTACATTGCGCTGATTTCTGGAGGCCGCTACAGTCTCGCTCTTGTTTACCTGGACGAGACCTCCTTATGGCCACACTGATGATTCAGGGCACCACCTCGGATGCGGGCAAAAGCACCGTGGTGGCTGCGCTCTGCCGTGCGTTGGCCAGGCGTGGCATATCGGTGGCGCCATTCAAGCCTCAAAACATGGCGCTCAATAGCGCCGTTACCGAAGATGGTGGCGAAATTGGCCGTTCCACCGCGCTCCAGGCCCAGGCCGCTGGCGTTAAGCCACACAGCGATATGAACCCGGTGCTGCTCAAACCGGAAAGCGATCGTGGTTCGCAGGTGATTCTACGCGGCAAGGTCTACGGCCATATGGACGCCATGGATTACCACGCCTTCAAGCGCACCGCCAAAGAGAGCGTGATGGCCGCGTGGCAGGCGTTGGAAACCCGCTTCGATGTGATTATCGCCGAAGGCGCGGGCAGCCCTGCTGAGATCAACCTGCGCCAGGGTGACATCGCCAATATGGGCTTTGCCGAAGCGGCTGACTGCC
Organism: Halomonas sp. Mc5H-6; assembly: GCF_024124705.1. NCBI lineage: Bacteria > Pseudomonadati > Pseudomonadota > Gammaproteobacteria > Oceanospirillales > Halomonadaceae > Halomonas > Halomonas sp. Mc5H-6. The sequence continues at coordinate 65,338 of NZ_JAMXSI010000007.1, read as the reverse complement.
CGGTGATACTGGTGGGCGATATTGAGCGAGGCGGGGTGTTTGCTCAGTTGGTGGGGACGCTTGCGCTGCTGAGCGAAAGCGAGCAGGCGCGTATGAAAGGGTTTGTGATCAATCGCTTTCGTGGCGACATGAGCTTGTTAACCCCAGGCATTGAGTGGCTGACGGCACACACCGGCAAGCCTGTATTGGGCACCTTGCCCTACCTTCAAGGATTGCTGCTGGATGCCGAAGACAGCATCGGCCTGACCCACGCGCCTACCCAGGGGGAGTCGCTCAACGTCGTGGTGCCCGCGTTGCCGCGCATCAGTAATCACACCGATTTTGATCCATTGCGTTTGCATCCTCAGGTAAACCTCACCTTTGTCGGCGAAGACGAGCCGATTCCTGCGGCCGATGTGATTATCCTGCCGGGCAGTAAAAGTACGGCGAGTGATCTGGCATGGTTAAAGCGCCAGGGTTGGGATAGGGCAATTCAGCGCCATCTGCGCTACGGCGGCAAGGTGTTGGGTATTTGTGGTGGTTTTCAAATGCTCGGCGAGTGGGTGGAGGACCCTGACGGCCTGGAAGGCAAGCCCGAACGTGTCATGGGGTTGGGGCTGCTATCGCTCACCACGCGCATGGTGGCGGGCAAACAGCTACGCAATGTGAGGGGCGTGACGGTGGCCGAAGGGGCGAGCGTCACGGGCTACGAAATTCACAATGGCGTAAGCGAAGGCACTGCGCTGGCCCAGCCGCTGTTTGATCTAGGCACCCACCTTGATGGCGCCGTCAGCGACGATGGGCAGGTGATGGGCACTTATCTGCACGGCCTGTTTGATCATTCAGAGGCTTGCCAGGCGCTGTTAACGCGCCTGGGATTGTCAGCGGCCCAGCGCCTGGATTATCGCGCCCATCGCGAGCGAGAGCTGGACCGTCTGGCCGATACGTTAGAGGCGCACCTGGATATCGAGGCGCTTATTGCTCTTTTGGGAGCTGGCGCGTCGCCATCACGGTGATCTCGACGTGGCAGCCACCACAGATATTGGGCGATTCGGTACAGGTTCTGGCTGGGTAGCGGCCCGGCTCGAAGAACTCGGCATAGACGCTGTCCATGTCGTTGATGGTCTTCAGGTCAGTCAGGTGAACGTCCACTCGTAGCACGTCTTCCAGGCTGCCGCCTTCCATTTCCAGCATGCGTGAAATGGCGCGCATCACTAACCGGGTTTCTTCCTTGACGTCGCCCTTGGCCGCATGGCCGTTCGATAGGTCAGAAACCGTCAGCCCGGAAAGAAACACATAGCGATCATCCATCACCATATGACTACCTGGGAAACTCGGCGTTGGCATGGTGGGGTCGTTCATAAATGTCGTCATAATCATCCTTTTATGGTGACTGGTTAAGCGTCAGACACGTTAACCCCCGCTAGGTTCATGTTGCGTGGCGCTGTTAAAATAGCTGTGTTTACACTAGGCTTGCCGCTTTTGGCGAGCGGGGGACCTCATGAAAGTAATCCAAATAGACCAGGCAGCACAGCAGGATGCCTGCCTGGCACGGCTGTGCGCAGAGGTTTATGGCCAATCCGCCGGGCTGACGCCGCTCGTGGTATTTACCGGCACACGCAATGTGCTCCTGGCCGAAGAAGCCGCGCGCCTGGTGGCGGCGGTTGACGGCGAAGGCGAGCCCCAGGCTCTCGCGCTGCTGGTATTGGACGAAGAGGGCGAAGGGATGGCACTGACCCACGCCTGCGACCTGGAGGCGCCCCAGGCCAAGGTGTGGCTAATAAGCGAACTGGCGCTTAAAGCGCCGTTGCGTGTTGATGCTGGCGACGCTGAACAGGAAGCGTTTTATCAGCAGTGCGGCATTAAGCGCTGGCTGGACGGCGCCGAGGGTCGGCGGATCGGGTTAGGCGCTCGCCACCCGGCCAATACCGTCGAGGAACTCACCGCGACGGTGGCCATTGACGAGGCGCTGATTTTACGCCGTTTCAAGCATGACCCGGCAGCGTTTGAACAGGCTAAACAGTTGTTTGTCGATGGCCTGGCACATTTCCCCGAGGCCTTTTAAAGGCCAATCATGCAGTGACCAAGCGTCTACTTTTTCGCCAGTTCCCGCATGGCGGTTTCCAGCCCTTCCATCGTCATGGGGTACATGCGGTCGTCGATGATCTCGCGGATAAGCTGCGTTGAGTAGGTGTACTCCCAGGCCCTTGGGGGCATGGGGTTAAGCCAAGCCAGGCGCGGGAAGGTTTCGCACAGGCGCTTGAGCCACAGGCCGCCGGGTTCGTCGTTGAAGTGCTCCACGCTGCCGCCTGGGTGGGTCACTTCATAAGGCGACATGGCAGCATCGCCGACAATCACGACCTGATAATCCGCGCCGTAGGTATGCAGCACCTCCATGGTCGGAATGCGCTCGCTGCCGCGGCGCATATTGTTCCGCCAAACGCCTTCGTAAAGGCAGTTGTGAAAGTAGTAGTGCTCAAGGTGCTTGAACTCGGAGCGGGCCGCCGAAAACAGCTCCTCGCAGACGCGAATATGGTCGTCCATTGAGCCGCCTACATCCAAAAAAAGCAGCACCTTCACCGCGTTGTGGCGTTCAGGGCGCATCTGCACGTTGAGCAGCCCGGCGTCCTTGGCGGTTTCGCGAATGGTGCTATCCACGTCGAATTCTTCGAGCGCGCCCTGGCGGGCAAACTTGCGCAGGCGGCGCAGCGCCATTTTGATATTACGCGTGCCCAGCTCTAGCGAGTCATCGTAGTCGCGAAAGCGCCGCTCGTCCCATACCTTGGTGGCGCGCCGGTGGCGTGAACCGTCCTGACCGATGCGAATGCCTTCCGGGTTGTAGCCGTAGGCGCCAAAGGGGCTGGTGCCGCCGGTGCCAATCCATTTGTTGCCGCCTGCGTGGCGCTCTTTCTGCTCTTCCAGGCGTTTCTTGAACGTCTCAATGAGCTCTTCCAGGCCGCCCAGGGATTCGATTTTGGCTTTTTCTTCATCCGTCAGCTGTTTCTCCAATTCACGGCGCAGCCAATCGTCGGGGATCAGCGCTTCAATGGCGGCGTCCATGTCCTCGAGGCCTTTAAACCAGGTGGCGAAGGCACGATCAAAGCGGTCGAAATGGCGCTCGTCCTTGACCATCACCGTACGGGCCACCTGATAAAACGCTTCCATATCGGCGAACACCACGCCGCGCTCGACCACGGCGTGAAGGTCCAGCAGCTCGCGCAGCGACACCGGCACGCCTGCGCGTTTTAATGTTTCAAACAGGCCGATGAACATGGCTTAGCGGCCTCTATTTTTCTGGCGGCGCATCATGAATGCCAGACGCTCCAGCAGTTGAGTATCCTGCTCGTTTTTGACCAGGGCACCGGCCATGGGCGGCAGCGCTTTTGCCGGGTCGCGGTTATAAAGCGCTTCCTGAGCCAGCTCATCTGCCATCAACAGTTTCAGCCAGTCCACCAGTTCCGAGGTTGAAGGCTTTTTCTTGAGTCCCGGGGCATCACGCAGGTCGAAAAAGACTTCCAGGGCTTCGCTGACCAGCCGGGGAGCGATGTCAGGAAAGTGCACGTCGACAATAGCCTGCATGGTCTCGCGGTCGGGGAATTCGATGTAGTGGAAGAAACAGCGGCGCAGGAACGCATCCGGCAGCTCCTTTTCGTTGTTGGAGGTGATCACGATGATCGGGCGATACTCGGCGCGGATGGTTTCGCCGGTCTCGTAAACGTGAAACTCCATCCGATCCAGCTCCTGGAGCAGGTCGTTGGGGAATTCGATATCGGCCTTGTCGATCTCGTCGATCAGCAACACCACCCGCTCGCCGGTACTGAAGGCTTCCCATAGCTTGCCGGGCTTGATGTAGTTGGCGACGTTCTCTACGCCTTCAACACCCAACTGCGAGTCACGCAGGCGGCTCACGGCATCGTACTCATAAAGCCCCTGGGCCGCCTTGGTGCTGGATTTGATATGCCAGGTGATCAACTGGGTACCGAGCGATTCGGCGAGTTCTTCGGCCAGCAGGGTTTTGCCCGTGCCCGGCTCGCCCTTGATCAACAGCGGGCGCTCAAGCACCACGGCAGCATTGACCGCCTGCTTGAGCGCATCAATGGCAATATAGGAAGAGGTGGAGTCAAATGCCATGGAAGGGGCCTCGGCTTGTCGAAAGCGGGTTTATAAAAGGATAAACGGATTCAAACAAGTGTACGTGAGGGTCAACCCAAGGCCAACAGCCTTCTCTGTCGTGTCGTTGTTTACCCCTGCCAATTCGGCGGCACGATGCCTTGGCGCTGCATTTGCCGGTAGATCGTGGGCCGAGAAACCCCTAGCGCGCGGGCCACGGCGCTTATGTTCCAGTGCTGTGCCTTAAGCATTTCCAACAATGTGTTATTGGTGTCGCCATGAGCGTCTGTAGGCTTGTGAGAGCTTTGCTGGGTAATGCGTTGGCTAAGGCATTGCTCGGGCAGATCGTGAACGGTGATTTCGTCGCTTTCTGAGGTGGCCAGGGCAAACGCCAGTGCATTTTTTAGCTGGCGGATATTGCCCGGCCAGGCGTAGGCGAGCAGGGCGCTGATGGCATCGGCCCTTAGCCTGGGCGAGGGGCTGCTGCCGCGTTCGCTGACCACATCGTTAAACACCTGGCGAATCACGTAGAGCTTATCGGCCCGTTCACGCAGCGCGGGCAGGCGCAGTTGAGCCCCGTTAAGGCGGTAGTAGAGGTCTTCGCGGAACTCCCCCAGCTCGATCATTGCCTCGATATTGCGGTGGGTGGCGGTAATGACCCGAATATCGACCCTCACGGGCGTATTGGCACCCAGCGGCATGACTTCCCGTTCTGCCAGTACGCGCAGCAGCCGGGTTTGCAGTGACAGCGGCATATCGCCGATTTCATCCAGAAACAGCGTGCCGCCGTGGGCCTGGGGAATCAGCCCGCGCATCCCTTTGGCGCGCCCACCGGTAAAGGCGCCTGGTTCATAGCCAAACAGTTCGCTTTCAATCAGCGCTTCGGGGATAGCGGCACAGTTAACCGCAATAAACGGATAGTTTGAACGGTTACCGCTTTCGTGGAGGGCGCGGGCAATGACCTCTTTGCCGGTGCCGGTTTCTCCGCTAATCAGTACATTGACGCTGGTTTCATTACGCAGTCGTTCAGCGAGTTTCTGTACCTTGCGCATGGCGGGGTCATCCGCGCCTAAGCGCGCCAGCGATTCTGGCAGTGAGGCGCTGGCCGGTTTTGTCGGCTGGCTCGAGCGGGGGCGCTTGGGTTCCAGCAGGCTAATAAAGCATATGGTATTGCTGGCGCGGGCCCGAAAGGCGCGAATCTGGTCGTCGGTGGCGCTGTTGATGCTTAAGATATCGGTAATTTCACACTCGAATAATTCTCCTAGCGTGGGCGTAGGATCTGCCGACCAGGGTGGCCAGCGGCGCTGGTGCTCGGCGATCAAGTCACGACCCACTGCGTTGGCGGCAATCACTTGCCCGTTCTCCTCAATGGCGATGAGCCCCCGTCCGTTAACGTGTACAAACTCCCTCGACGTATCCAGACGCACCATCAGGCAGTCGCGATAGCGCTGTAAAAAGTAAGCGTCTTCAATCATGCGTGCGTAGAGCGTTACCAGCGAGAGACTGAAATTCTGACTCTCACGCTGAGTAGGCGATTGCAGTGCGGATATGTCCAGCACGGCCATTACATTGCCCTGGGGGTCGGCGATGGGCGCGGCGGTGCAGGTGAGTGAAATATGCGAGGCGTCGAAGTGTTCCTGGCGGTGACAGATGATTGCCTGTCGGTCGTGCAGGCAGGTGCCCACGGCGCAGGTGCCTGCAAAGCGCTCGTCCCAGTCAGCGCCCAAGTAGAGCCCGGCCTTACGCAATTGCTGATCCTGGCGTGGGTCGCCGCGAAACTCGACTGTGATACCGCGTTGGTCGGTAAGCAGCAGGACATAACCAAGCTGGGAAATTTGGCCATAAAGCTGCTCGACCCCCGCCCGGGCTACGTGCAGCAATTCATCCACCGATTCACGGTGTTCCAGCAATGTCTGTTGTGGCACGACGCGCGCGGGTCGTGGTTGGGTCGGGTCCAACTGGTATTCGTTCAAGCAGCGCAGCCAAGAATGGCGAATCATTTCCTGGGCGGGTAGATGGGGCGAATCCAGGCCTTCGCCGAGCTGAAACACATGCTCAATATGCTGGCGCTGAACGGATCGTAGCTGCGCAGGCAGGGGCGAGTTGGTCGGCATGGTATTCCTCACGTCGCGCTTTGTTGTTGTCCTTCCAGACTATGCGCTTTGGGTAAGGTGTCAACGCGGCTGAATTACACCGTTAGTCGCGAGTTACACCTGTAACGTCAGGGTGTAAAGGGTGTGACAGGTGTACACAGTTGCGGTGTTTTATGGCTGCCTATTATATGTCTATTTATCAGTATCTTAGGTGGCCTTTAAGTGACTTGGCACGGCGGGTGCTTAGAGCTTGTTGAATCATGGTTGATTCAACAATAACAAACCTGATCTGGAGTACCGATATGACACAGCCAACCGCCACGGCCATTGTACAAGCATGGCTGACTAACTTTGACACCGCCCTGCAAGCTAAGAATATTCAGCAGATAGTCTCTCTATTTGGCGATGAGTGCTATTGGCGCGATTTCCTTACCTTTACCTGGAATTTAAAAACCTGTGAAGGTAAAGACGAGATTCAGGCCATGCTGAACGCTACGTTGGATAATACGCGCCCGGCCAACTGGCAACTCGAAGGTGAAGCAACCCAAAATGGCGATATCGTTGAGGCGTGGTTCACCTTCGAGACCGCGGTCGCCAGCGGTAAAGGCTACCTGCGGCTGAAAGAGGGTAAATGCTGGACGCTGCTCACCACGATGCAGTCACTGCACGACTTCCCCGAACCGCGTAATCACAATCGCCCCAAAGGCGCTGAGCACGGCGCCAATAAGCAGCGTGAAACCTGGCTGGAAGCACGACAGCGCGAAGAAGCGGAACTTGGCTACACACAGCAGCCTTACTGCGTGATTATTGGCGGCGGCCAGGGTGGTATTGGTCTGGGCGCGCGGCTAAAGCAGATGGGCGTGCCGACCATTATTATCGAGCGCAACGAACGTGCAGGGGACTCCTGGCGAAATCGCTATAAGTCGCTCTGCCTGCATGATCCCGTCTGGTACGACCACCTTCCCTATATTCCTTTCCCTGAAAACTGGCCGGTGTTTGCCCCCAAGGACAAGGTGGGCGATTGGCTGGAGATGTACACAAAGGTGATGGAGCTCAATTATTGGAGCTCCACCGAGTGTCAGAATGCACATTTCGATGAAGCTGCAGGCGAGTGGGTGGTGAACGTGACGCGCAACGGCGAAGCGATCACTTTACGCCCCAAGCAACTGGTGATGGCCACCGGGATGTCGGGGATGCCCAATGTGCCGACATTCCCAGGCGCGGAAAGCTTCGCAGGCGAGCAGCAGCACTCCAGCCAGCATCCGGGGCCAGATGCTTACACCGGTAAAAAGTGCGTCATCGTGGGCTCCAATAACTCCGCCCACGATATTGCCGCTGCACTGTGGGAGCACGATGCCGACGTGACCATGCTGCAACGCTCATCTACCCACGTCGTTAAGTCGGATTCGTTGATGGAAGAGGTCTTGGGGCCGCTCTACTCCGAAGAGGCGGTGGCCAGTGGCTTGACCCATGACAAGGCTGATCTGATTTTTGCTTCGATCCCCTACAAGGTACTGCCAGACTTCCAGCGCCCGGCGTTTGAGGCAATCAAACAGCGCGACGCCGCGTTCTATCAGAAGCTCGAAGACGCGGGCTTTATGCTCGATTTTGGTGACGACGACTCGGGTCTGTTCTTGAAGTACCTGCGCCGGGGCTCGGGCTACTACATCGATGTGGGCGCCTGTGATCTGGTTGCCAATGGCGATATCAAGTTGCGCAGCGGTGTGGGCATTGAGCGGATCAATCCCCACTCCATCACCCTCACCGATGGCAGTGAGCTAGAGGCAGATTTGATCGTTTATGCCACTGGCTATGGCTCCATGAACGGCTGGGCGGCCAGACTTATCTCCCAGGAGGTAGCGGATAAAGTCGGCAAGTGCTGGGGCTTGGGCTCCGACACCACCAAAGACCCCGGCCCCTGGGAGGGCGAGCTACGCAACATGTGGAAACCCACCCAGCAGGAGGCGCTGTGGTTCCATGGCGGCAATCTGCACCAGTCGCGGCACTACTCCCACTATTTGGCGCTGCAGTTGAAAGCACGCATGGAGGGTCTGGCAACGTCTGTCTATGGTCTTCAGCCGGTTCACCACACGTCTTAAACAGGAAGGGAAAGCCATGAGTCAGTCGAACAATCAGCAAACTATGCAGGCAGCGGTTTGGTACGCAGCAAAAGCTTTACGCGTTGAGCAAGTTGCGGTTCCCAGTATCAGCGATCCCCATGAAGTGAAGGTGAAAGTGGCTGCCTGTGGCATTTGCGGCAGTGACTTACATGAGTATGCCGCCGGGCCGATTTTTATCCCGGTGGACAAGCCGCACCCTATCAGCGGTGAACAGGCGCCGATCATCATGGGCCATGAATTTGCCGGGGAAGTGGTCGAGGTCGGCGATAAGGTAACGCGAGTGAAAGTGGGCGACCGCGTGGCGATTGAACCGATTCTCTCGCCCAATAAAGACGGCGCCTACCAAATGGAGCGCTATAACCTTACCCCGCTGCTGGGCTTTCATGGTCTTTCCGGCGGTGGCGGTGGCTTCTCGGCGTTCACCGTGATGGGTGAGCATATGGTGCACAAGCTGCCGGATGACCTTAGCTTCGAGCAGGGCGCACTGGTCGAGCCCGCGGCGGTAGCGCTGCATGCGGTGCGTCAAAGCTGCTTGAAAGCGGGTGATAGCGCAGCTGTATTTGGCGCGGGGCCGATTGGTCTGATGACCATCGAAGCACTGAAAGCCGCCGGTGCTGCTAAAATTTACGCCGTTGAGGTGGCGCCTTCTCGCAAAGCCAAGGCCGAAGCATTGGGGGCCATTGCAGTTGATCCGCAGCAGGAGGATGCGGTGGCAACGATTCAATCACTGAGCGGTGGCGGCGTGGACGTGGCGTTTGAGGTAACTGGCATTCCTGGCGTACTGAATCAGGCGCTGCATAGCACCCACGAAGGCGGGGAGGTGGTAGTGGTGAGTATTTGGGAAGGGGAGGCCAGCTTTCAGCCTAATGACCTCGTCATCAAAGAGCGCACCATGAAGGGTATTATCGCCTATCGCCATGTATACCCAGCGGTGATGGCGCTGATGCAACGGGGCTACTTCCGCGCCGAAGATATGGTCACCCAGCGCATTCCACTGGCTGATATCGTGGAGGCGGGCTTTGAGGCGCTGCTAAGGGACAAAGCCCAGGTAAAAATCATCGTGACACCCTAGCGATTTTGAGGGTTTCTAAACGCTGACGAACTCACATGATGCTTTGTGATGCAAAAAGGCTGCAAACTGCGCAGTGCTGGTGCAGTTTATTTGCTGCAGTGCGGAGAAAATTAATAAAAACCAGGCAGTATTTTCTTAAGATATTGTTTTATATTTATTTTTTTAAAAGTGGCACGCAGATCGCAATATAGATGGCAAAGGGTGAGTGAATAGAGAAACAACGGCTTGGATAGTTTGCTTCTCTCCCTTCTTCACCTACATCGCTACCACATGGTAGCGATACACCGAGTGAGCTGGCGTGCTCCACCTGGGTCCCCTTCGGGGGACTTTTTTTTGCGTGTCATTTGGCCTCTTCTCTGCATATTTTGTGCTTAATATTATAACAAAATTTTACGTGACGTTTTGAAACAGTGTTCTTATAGTAATTGCTGTATAAGTTATCGAAGCGTCGCAGACGGTATGAACCTAGACGTTGTAGACGTGAGTGGTACGTGACGCTTGATAACGGACTCCAAGCGAAAGTTGAGAGGATGACCCTGATGAACCAATTCAAAATTGTTACAGCCGCTGTGATTACCGCTGGCTTTGCCATGGCAAGCCAAGCCGCCCTTGCATACACCGCGGGTGATATTTTTGTTCGCGGTGGGGTCGCTAAAACGGACATCGCTTCCGACAACACCAATGCAGGTGGAGCAGACTTCGACGTTGAAAGTGAAAACGGCTACAGCTACGGCGTTGGTTATCTGTTCCATGACAAATTCGGCATCGAGCTGAACAGTGGTGAAGGCTTCGAGCATGACTTGACGACTGCGGCCGGTGATGATGCCGGTAGCGTCGAGCGTTTGCCGATTAATGCGCTGTTCAACTACTACCCGATGGGCGGTGTCGATTCGCGCATTCAGCCCTACGTAGGCGTGGGCCTTAACTACACCAACTTCTACAGCGAAGATATTGGCGCCGGTATCAAAGTCGACGACAGCTATGGTGCGATTGGTCAGGCGGGTCTCGATCTGGCCGTAACAAACAACATCATGCTTAACGGCTATGTCAGCTATGCCGACGTGGACGCCGACATTACATCCAACGGTAACAACGTTGGTGCCGTGGACATTGATCCTGTAACCGTCGGTGGTGGTGTTACCTACCGCTTCTAATCGGCCATATTGAACGCCCACCATTGCGTTAGCCAAGCTAGAACAAACGCCCAGCTCAGCTGGGCGTTTTTATATCAGGCGTGTGCGACTATAGCTCAAGGGGTCAAATTATCCGGTCCCTGTTCGGTCACGGCAATATTGTCTTCAATGCGAATACCACCGCAGGGCATGCAGTAATCCACCAGCGCCCAGTTGATGGGCAGCGATGTCTCGCGCAGGGGTGCCAACAGCATGGGAATGAAATAAAGCCCGGGCTCGATGGTCACGACCATGCCGCTGGAAAGCGTGCGCGTGAGACGAAGCGCCGGATGCTCTTTGGGCGGCGGAGCCGCAGTGCCGTCCGGGTTGCGTAAACCGGCCACGTCATGCACCTGCAAGCCCAGCGAGTGCCCCAGCCCATGCGGACAGAAGGCGCGGGTGACGCCCTCATCGATCGCCTGTTCGCAGCTGCCACGGAAAAGATCATGGGCGATCAGAATATCGCCCAGCCGCTGGTGCATCTGCTCGTGTAGCGCGATGAAATCCGTACCTGCCGTAACGCCCTGAACCAGTTCGTCTTTCAGGCCGTGCATGGCGCCCACCAGCTCGCCGAATAGCGCCGGGGCATCTGGTCCGGCGTGGGTGCGGGTGATATCGGCGCAGTAACCACGAAAGCGTCTTCCGGCATCGACAAGCAGGCTATGGCGTCGCCTGGGCGGGCTTATGTCGTAGTGCTGGTAGTGGAGGACGCCCGCGTGGTCGTTCAGGCCGATAATATTCTGGTAAGGAACCGCCGACTCGCGCTGGCGGCTACCTGCCAGGTAGGCAAGTTGGATATCCAGCTCGCCGGACGCGCCCAGGAAGGCTGCCTGGGCGGCCTCGTGCCCGGCGATCGCGAGCCGATTAGCTTCACGTAGGCAGGCGATTTCATAGTCAGACTTGACGATGCGACCCTCGTCCAGGCGATTCAACAATGAGGGAGGATTCAGTTGCGCCTTCAGGCTGGCGTTGGGCAGCTGCGCCACGTCGCCGATAATTGCGGCGTGGCCATCCAGCGCGGGGCTGACGTGGTCGCTGCACAGGTGGATATCGAATTCGTCGACCCAGGGTTCTTCGGGAAGCCGGGTCGGCAGGTGCCAAAAGTCCGCCGGGGCATAGAGGTAAAGTTGTGGCCGCTGATGAGGGCGTATCACCAGCCAGCTATGTTGCACGTCGGCCAGTGGCACCCAGTGCATGAAGTGGCCGTAGGTCTGCAAGGCGGGTGCCTGATCGTCGGCAAAGTAGGCGTTGGTGTGCCCGCTGTATATGGCCAGGCTGTCGAGCTGGTGCTCGTCAAGCAAGGCGGTATAGTCGCGCTGCAGGCGTGTCAGGTGCGCTTGCTGTAACCGATATAGTTGCGATGACATGCAGGGTCTCTAGTAAGTGCGAAAGTGTGGGAGTTCACTCCAGAAGGCGTCCAGCTCTCCATGGTGCTGGCCTTGGTGACGATACAGGCGAAGCTCCATGGGCACATCCCAGCGGCTGTCGCCCGCGCGGACCAGGCTACCCTGGCGAAGCTCAGCCTCGACGTTGCGTTCGGGCAGCCAGCTCATTCCGTAGCCGAGCAGCACCAGTTCCTTGATACCCGCCGCATAGAGGTTTTCGCTCTGGGCGTTTAAATAGCTGCTCTGGGGTAATCGCGCCAAGTGGGCGGTCACCGCTGAACCCAGCAGGCCTCGTTGTGGATAGGCGAGCCAGGGAAGTGGCTGCTGGCGGCTGCCCGGCAATAATGCTCTCGGCGCCGAGTGTTCGTCGACACCGGTCACCGGAATCAGCCGTTCATGGCCGATGACGCGGTAGGTGCAGGCACTGGTGTCGATGTCCAGATCGCAGCGCCCAATCGGCCAGTAGCAGATCGCCAGGTCACATTCGCCGTGCTGGAGCGCCTGGAAATAGTCGCTGGCCACCCAGCCGGTGGCGCGCAGGTAGGGTTGAACACGCTCCTGCCAGCCCGTCGTGGCCAGCCACTCGGGTAGAAATTGCCCCAGCAGGCTCTGTGGGGCGGCCACCATGATGCGCCGCTTCTGACCCGCGCTGATTTCCCGAACGCGGTCTCGCGTCAGCCGTACGCGGTCAGTGACCTGCTCGCACAGCAGCAAGAACTCGTCTCCCGCCGGGGTCAAGGAAAGCGGCAGTGTTTGCCGGTTGATCAGCGTCACGCCCATTTCCTCTTCCAGCAGCTTGATACGCCGGGAAAAAGTGGGCTGTGTGACGTTCTGCTCATCAGCAGCGCGGGAGAAGTGTCGCGTTCTGGCCAGGGCGATAAAGTCTTCTAGCCAGCGAATTTCCATGCCTTACCTCTCCGTGCATAGCGCCATCTAAGGTCCGACGACCGCCTCATAGACGGCCTTCTTCAACAGCGTGGCATGCAACACGCGTGCCGTCATCCTGTGTCTGCAGGACAGGAATTTCCTGTTTGCAGCGCGCATTGGCATGGGGGCAACGGCCATGAAACACACAGCCGCTGGGCAGATTCACCGGTGTAGGTACTTCGCCGGAGAGCCGGATGTGCTGGGGGCGGTCGTCTTCAAGCCTTGGAATCGCCGACAGCAACGCCTGAGTATAAGGATGGCGTGGCTTGGCGAATAATGTCGAGGTGGTAGCAATTTCGCATACAGTGCCCAGGTACATGACGGCAACACGGGTCCCGAAATGCTCGACGACTGCCAGGTCATGGGTGATGAACAGATAGGTCAGGTTGCGCTCTTGCTGGGCTTCCATCAGCAGGTTGAGTACCTGGGCCTGAATGGAGACGTCCAGCGCGGAAATGGGCTCATCGGCAACGATGAACTCAGGGTCGACGGCCAGGGCACGGGCAATGGCAATACGCTGACGTTGGCCGCCGGAAAATTCGTGGCCGAAGCGCTTGCCCCAGTCCGGGTCAATGCCTACGGACTGCATGACGTCTTCGACCTTGGCTTCGATTTTCTCCCGATGCCAATCCGGATGGTGCAGCCGTAGCGGTTCTTCCAGCGTTTGCTGGATGGTCATGCGTGGGTTGAGCGATGCATAGGGGTTCTGGAAGATCATCTGCATGCGCTTGCGGTAGGGCAGCAGTTGCCGCGAGCTCAGGTTGTCTATGCGCTCGCCGCCGTAGCGAATCTCGCCTTCTGACGGAGTGATCAGCCCCATGACCATACGTGCAACGGTCGATTTACCACAGCCCGACTCACCTACTACACACAGCGCTTCGCCGCGTTTGATATCCAGGTCAACGCCGTTGATGGCATGCACGTATTCCTGGTGGCGGACCAGCTTGCCACCCTTGAAGCGAAGCTGTTCAAGAAAATCGCCCGACAAGGAAAAGCGCTTTTTCAAGCCGCGAATCTGCAGCAGCGAGTCGTCACTTTTCTCGTTCTGGGTCGGCGTCGGGTGGGCCGCCATGGCCTCAGCAGGCGCGGTCATGAGGTTTCCTCCTTCAAGCGGCGGTCTTCAAGCATTTCAGCGACCATATGGCACGCCACGCGGCAGTTGCCGGACTCGACGAAGCCGGGAACCTGCTCGATACAGGCAGGGCGGGGCTTTCCATCGGCGCGATTGATAAAGTTACAGCGCGGGTGAAACGCACAGCCGCTGGGCAGGTTTGAAAGCGACGGCATGCTGCCGCGGATCTGATTGAGCCTTTCGCCGGGCGTTGCCATCTGCGGCAGGGCGTTGATCAGCCCTTGGGTATAGGGGTGCTGCGGGTCGTTGATGATCTCCCGCGTGGGTCCCTGCTCAATCACGCGACCGGCGTACATGACCAGCATGCGCTGGGTGACTTGGCTCACCACCCCGAGGTCGTGGGTGATCAGAATCAAGCCGACGTTGTGCTGCTCGCAGAGCTCCAGCAGCAACGCCATGATTTCGGCCTGAATGGTCACGTCCAACGCCGTGGTGGGCTCATCGGCGATGATGATATCCGGGTCCAGCAGTAGCGCGATGGCGATGATCACCCGCTGGCGCATGCCGCCGGAGAGTTCGTGGGGGTACTGGTCCAGGCGGGTTTCCGGCGAAGGAATCTGTACCTGGCGCAGTTTGTCCAGGCAAATGGCGCGGGCTTCCTTGCTTGAAATACGCCGGTGGGCCTTTAGGCACTCGACCATTTGTTCGCCGATGGACAGGACCGGATTCAGGGTCATCATCGGGTCCTGGAAAATCATCGAGATGCGGTTGCCACGTACCTTGCGCAGGCCACGCTCGGACATGGTGTTGAGCGTCTTGCCCTCGAAGTTGATGCTGCCCCCGGCAATAAAGCCGGGCTTGGCAATCAGGTTGAGCAGTGAAAACGCGGCCACGGATTTACCGGCGCCAGATTCGCCGACAATGCCTAAGCGCTCGCCACGTTCAAGGGTAAAATTGACGTCGCGCAGTGCGCGCACTTCGCCCTGGCGCAGGCCGAAGCGCACGTCCAGATTTGTCACTTCCAGTAGTGCCATGGTGTCCTCAGCCTTTGTAGAGTCGCGGGTTCATAACGTCACGGAGCCAGTCGCCCAGCAGGTTGATGGACAAGACCAGTACCACCAGTACCGCCCCGGGAATGAGCGTGATCCACCAGGAGCCCGACTGGATATAGTCGAACCCCGACTTGATCAGCGAGCCAAGCGACGGGTGGGTTTCGGGCATACCCAGGCCGAGAAACGACAGGGCGGCTTCTGAAATGATGGCGTTGGCAATCTGTACCGTCGAAATGACGAAGATCGGCGACAGGGTGTTGGGCAGCACATGGCGGAACATGATGCGTTTGCTTCTGAGCCCCATGACGCGGGCGGCGTCGACGTATTCCTTGTTCTTCTCGGCGAGCACCGAGGCGCGCACGGTACGCGCATATTGGGGCCATTCCGCGAGGCCGATAATCAGCACCAGCAGCGGCACGGCGTAGGCGCTGAACGTCTCGCCGCCAAAAATTGCCTTGACCAGCGCACCGACGATAATTGCGACCATCAGGGTCGAGAACGACAGCTGGATATCGGCGAGACGCATCAGGAACGCATCGATCCGGCCCCCCAGATAGCCGGCGAGCAGGCCAAAACAGACACCGATCAGCGCCTGGAGGGCCACGGCGCCAAAACCGATAATCAGCGATACGCGCGCGCCGTACAGAATCGTCGAGAGCATGTCGCGGCCCTGGGCGTCGGTGCCCAGCAGGTACTGTGCGTCGCTACCCTCGACCCAGAACGGCGGCAGCTCCGAGGCGAGAATGTCGATCTGTGCCAGGTCATAGGGGGTCATGGGCGAAAGCCACGGCGCCAGAACCGCGATAGCGACCAGGGCAACGAACACCAGCAGGCTGATTTGAGCGACCATGTCGCGTTTGAAACTGTAAAACAGGTACGAGTCGCGAAAGCGTTCCCAGCGGCTGGGAAGCGCGGAAGAAGAAACATTCATGCGGGCTTTCCGGTGAGTTTGATGGTGGGGTTAACCAGGCCATAAATCAGGTCGACAATGGTGTTGGTGATCACAAATATCAGGCCCACGATCATGAGGTAGGTCACTATGAGCGGAATATCAGAACGCTCGATGGCATCCAGGAACATCAGCCCCATGCCAGGCCACTGGAAAACGGTTTCGGTCAGGATGGTGTAAGCCACCAGCGTACCAATCTGCACGCCGCCGACGGTGATGACCGGCAACATGGTGTTTTTCAAGGCATGCAGGAAATAGATGCGGCGCATGGAAATGCCCTTGGCCCGCGCAAACTTGACGTAGTCGGACTGCATCACTTCGAGCATTTCAGCGCGGATCAGGCGAATGAACAGCGGCAGCATGATCGAAGCCAGTGAAACGGCGGGGAGCACCAGGTAAGTCAGCCCCTCAAGGCTGGCAAAGTTGGTTTCCCAGGTGCCAAACACGGGGACTGGGTTGCCTCGGCCGTAAGCGGGCATGCCGCCGTCCGTGGATATCAAATCATTGAGCCAACTGCCCCAGGCGCTATCAGCGGGGAAAGGAGTCCAGCTAACGCCGATGGCAAACAGCTGTATCAGCATGATGGCGGTAAGAAACACCGGGATCGAAATGCCGACAATCGAGATACCCATAAAAAAGCGGGAAAGCCAGGCGCGAGGCTTGATGGCGCTATAGACGCCAATCGGCACCGACAGGGTGATGATTAAAAAGGTAGCCGCGGCCACGAGCTCCAGCGTCGCCGGTAGATGGCGCGCAATGACCTCGGTGGTAGGCTGGTTGAAGACGTACGAATAGCCGAAATCGAACTGTGCCGCGTTGATTGCAAAGCGTGCGTACTGCACCAGGAAAGGGTCGTTGAGCCCAAGCTCTTCACGCAGTTCGGCACGCTGGCTCTCCGGTACCGACTGGCCGACCATCTGCTGAATCGGGTCGCCCAGGTTATCTTGTATAGCGAAGGCAATGATGCTGATGACGAACATCACCAGCAGCGCGTGGAAAAGGCGCTTAACCAAAAAGGCGATCATGAGAACGTTTCCGTCAGTAAAACAGGGATAACTCGCCCCGAAGCGGATAACCTCGGGGCGAGCTTGTCGGATGACGCTGGGTTAATGCACTGGAGGCCTTATTCGGCGTCCATGACCAGATCACCCAGGTAGGGGAAGTTCATCACGTTGACCACCGGCTCGATGTTGACGTGATTGGCCGACGCCCAGGCCAGGTCCTGCCAGTGCAGCGGGAGAATCGCGGCTTCGTCGTACAGTGTTTGCTCGACTTCCTGAAGCATCGCTGCACGCTTGGCGCGATCAACTTCCACATTGGCTTCGGCTACCAGCGCGTCGAGCTCTGGATTGCAGTAGTTACCGGCGTTGTACTGTCCGGCGCCGGTATCCGGATCCGGGCAGGCCGTCAAGTACTCATGGAAGTTGGCGCTGTCTTCGGTATCCGAGTGCCAGCCAATCAGCATCATGTCGGCGGCACGGTCGTCGTACTCACCCCAGTACTGCGCTTTGGGAAGCGTGCTCAGATCCACGTCGACGTTAATGCGGGCCAGCATTGCCGCCACGGCCTGGGCAATCTTGGCATCGTTCACGTAGCGGTTGTTGGGCGCCATCATGGTGATGTCAAAGCCGTCTTCGTAGCCTGCTTCGGCCATCAGTTCCTTGGCACGCTCCAGGTCGTGGCGCAGCTCCAGGCTTTCGACATGACCGGCGTAACCTTCCGGCGAGAACTGTGCGGCCGGTGTGGCAAAGCCTTTCATCAAGCGGTCAGCAATGGCTTCCTGATTGACGGCATAGGCAAAGGCCTGGCGTACGCGTGGATCCTTGAACGCCTCGACGCGGTCCTGGTTCATGTGGAAGAAGATGATGCGCGTGCCCGACATCGTCACTAGCTGGACGTCGTCGCTTTGACGCACGCGGTCCAGATCATTGGGCGGAACCGGGGCGATGAAATCAACGTCGCCGGAAAGCAGTGCCGCCACGCGGGTCGCGTTCTCACTGATGGGCGTGAGGATGATGTTATCGACATTGCCCGGAGATTCTGTGTCCCAGTAGTTGGGGTTGCGTTCGAACTCGGTACGTACGCCTTGCTGACGATCAGCGATGGTATAAGGGCCGGTGCCTGACACGTTACGTGAGGCAAAGGAATTGCCGTTTTTGACGATTTCGTCTTTCGGGTCACCGTCCTCGGCTTCCCCTGAATAGAAGGCACTGTCCATGGGGAAGATGTAAGTCGCCAGGTTCAACAGCAACGGATAGGGGGTCTTGGTGATGATCTCTACCGTGTAGTCGTCAACAGCGGTGACGCTTTCGATCGGATCAAAAATGGCCTTGAAGTCAGGGCTGCGCTTGAGACGTTCGATGGTCCAGACCACATCGTCGGCAGTGAAGGCGTTTCCGCTGTGGAATTCAACCCCTTCGCGCAGCGACATGCGCATGGTGTTGTCGTCGATGCGTTCCCAGTCAGTGGCCAGGCGCGGCTCGAACTCCAGGGCATCGTTCCAGCGTACGAGCGGGTCGTGGGTCATATGCGACAGCTGCAGTATCCCGCCCGAAAGCTGTTCATGAATATCCAGCGATACCGGATCAGCATCATAGGCCATGCGCAGCGTGTTTTCAGCCTGAGCGGCGGTGGACAGTAGGGCTGTACTGGCAAGTGTTGCGCCAACCACAGAAGCCAGTAGCGTTTTTTTAAACGTCATTATCGTTCCCTGTATAAGGATATTGTTTATTTGCTTTGCTGCTTTTTCTCCGGCTTTGAAGACGTTACGGAGACGTGTTCAAAGCAGCAAAACAGACACGGTCAGCTCGAAAGCTACGCGTCTAACATAGTGAGAGGCGATGGCTTTCTACAATCGAAATAATGACTGACCTCATTCACCATATGAATGAGGCAGGCAGTGGCGAGCGTTACAAAGAGGAGTTAAGACCAAAGAAGTGGTTGGGAAAGGGCACCCAGACAGGTTTTCAAACTAGCCAAACCGCTGATGTAGCCAGCGATTGATCTCATCGGATTCATACAGCCATTCTTCGCGTCCATCTTCGTGGGCAATTTTCAAGCACGGAACTTTGACGCGGCCGCCACCTTCCTGCAGTGCCTTCTTGTGGTCAGGGTCCAGCTGGGCATCACGTTTTTCGATCGTCAGCCCCAGGCGGGCCATTTCCTTGCGCACCTTGATGCAGAATGGGCAGGTGCGGAACTGATACAACGCCAGGCTATTGCAGGCTTCGTCTACCTTGGCCTGTTCTTCAGGCGAGCGCTTTACCGACTGTGGGGTCGAAAGTTTCTCGGATATCATCATGATCGGTGCGAGCACCACGCGGAGACCGCGGAAAAAGTAGCGTATCAGCATGCGCATAAAGTAACCCTCGTCGTCGTGCTTGCCGTCTCGATGGGAGTAGTGGCAAGCGTAGGTGTGTTGGTTGACCGGCATCCTGCAATATCTAAGTGACGTTGTCACTGGAGGATGGTTCCCTGGTGGCATTGCCTCCCTTCAAGACAGGTGAGCCAAGAGGCTGGGCGTGCTAGGCTTGCCAGCTGTTTTTGGGTTGTTTAGAGGCGTAGCGATGCATCTGCACATTATCGGAATTTGCGGCACTTTCATGGGCAGTTTGGCGCTGCTCGCCCGGGAGTTGGGTCATCAGGTGAGTGGCTCCGACGCCAATGTCTATCCGCCGATGAGCACCCAGTTGGAAGAAGCAGGGATCAGCCTGATGGAAGGCTACCGGGCCGCGCACCTGCAGCCAGCCCCCGATATGGTGGTGGTAGGCAATGCGCTTTCCCGTGGCAATGAAGAAGTCGAAGCCTTGCTGAACAGCGGCCTCCCCTATACATCTGGCGCCCAGTGGCTGGCAGAGCATGTGTTGCCGGGTCGGCGGGTGATCGCCGTGGCGGGCACACACGGTAAAACCACCACCGCCAGCCTGTTAGCCTGGCTGCTGGAAAGTGCAGGGTTATCGCCGGGGTTTCTGATCGGCGGTGTGCCACGCAATTTTAATGTCTCGGCCCGGCTGGGGTCGCTGGATGCGCCTTTTGTGGTGGAGGCCGACGAGTACGACACGGCGTTTTTCGATAAGCGCTCCAAGTTCGTTCACTATCGCCCGGATATTGCCGTGCTGCATAACCTGGAATACGACCACGCGGATATTTTCCCCGACCTTGCCGCCATCGAGCGCCAATTCCACCATCTGGTGCGCACCGTGCCCAGCCGGGGGTGTCTATTGGTTGGCGATGGGCAGCCAGCGCTTGAGCGTGTGCTGGATCAGGGCGTTTGGACGCCGGTCGATTATGTGGGCGACCACCCGGAAAGCGCTTGGCAGTTGCGCAGTGAGCGCGATGATGCAAGCCGTTTTCAGGTCATCTATCGCGACCACGAAAGCAAGATTGAAGAAGATGGCGTGGTGGAGTGGGCCTTGACCGGCGAGCACAATGCGCGCAATGCCTTGGCGGCATTGGCCGCTGCCTGGCAGTGTGGGGTCGACCTGGCGCGAGGCTGTGCCGCCCTGGCGCGCTTTGAAACCCCGCGCCGCCGCCAGGAGGTGCGCGGTGAGGTCAACGGCATTCAGGTTATCGATGATTTTGCCCATCACCCCACCGCCATTGCGGCGACGCTTCAGGGCCTCAGGGCGGCAACGCCAAAAGGGCGCCTGCTGGCGGTTATCGAGCCGCGTTCCAATACCATGCGGTTGGGGGCAATGCGTGAACGTCTGATGGAAAGCGTGGCGCAAGCCGATGCGATTTTCTGGTTTCAGCCGCCCAGCGTGGCCTGGTCGATGGAGACACTGGTGGACGCCCAGGCGCATTCGACGCTTTACGATGATATCGACGCCTTGGTGAGCGCGGTCGTCACCCAAGCGTCGCCTCAGGATCGTATCGTGGTGATGTCGAACGGCAGCTTCGAGGGCGTTCATGAGCGCTTGATAAGCGCCTTAGCCGCCGGGGAGGAGGCATAATGGCCGCGACTTTCAAGCCACCGGTCACCGTTGCGCTGACCGGCGCCTCGGGGGCACAGTACGGGCTTCGGCTGATTGATGTATTGATAGCCGCTAATCATGAAGTCTGGGTGATGATCTCCAAAGCCGCCCATATGGTGATCGCCACCGAAACCGAGGTTACTCTTCCTGCTCAGCCAGAGCGGCTCGCCGCGGCGCTGAGCGAGCGCAGCGGCGCGGCGGCGGGGCAAATTCGCTGTTTTGGTCGTGAAGACTGGATGGCGCCTGTGGCGTCAGGGTCTGGCGCGCCGTCCGCCATGGTGATCTGCCCGTGTTCCACCGGCACGCTGTCTGCGGTGGCCACCGGTGCCAGCAACAATCTCATCGAGCGTGCCGCTGATGTGGCGGTGAAGGAGCGGCGTACCCTGGTGATGGTGCCGCGTGAGAGCCCGTTTTCCCCCATTCACCTTGAGCACATGCTCGCCCTGAGTCGGCTGGGCGTGGTCATCCTGCCAGCAGCGCCGGGGTTCTATCATCGTCCTCAATCGATCGAGGATTTAATCGACTTTATTGTGGCGCGTATTCTCAATCAGTTGGGAATCGAGCACCAACTCATGCCCCGCTGGGGGGAAGATCAATTGTCTGCTTCAACGACCAAGGATGGATAGCCAATGATGTCGTGGGCCACGCTTTCGGTGTTTGTACCGACGTTCTTGCTGGTGTCGTTAACGCCGGGCATGTGCATGACCCTGGCGATGGTTCTGGGGATGACCCAGGGCGTCAAGCGCGCGCTATGGATGATGGTCGGCGAATTGATCGGGGTCGGCTTGGTGGCCGCGGCGGCAGGGGCGGGCGTGGCGGCACTGATGCTCCGCCAGCCAGCGCTGTTTATGGCGTTCAAGTGGGTGGGCGGTGCCTACCTGGCCTATATCGGCATCATGATGTGGCGCTCGAGAGGGCGCATGGCGATTCCCAATGAGCTTGAAGCTGGCCCACCGGCAGGGCGATGGCAGTTGGCACTCCAGGGGTTTTTAACGGCCGTCGCCAACCCCAAAGGGTGGGCGTTTTTCATGGTGCTGCTGCCGCCTTTCCTGGATAGCAGCCGACCTCTCGGCCAGCAACTGATTACGCTGATCGCCGTCATATTGACCATCGAGTTTGCCAGTATGCTGGTTTATGCCACTGGCGGGAAAACACTGCGTCGTGTATTGGGTAAAAGCGGCAATGTCCGCCTGTTGAACCGCATCGCCGGCACCTTGATGATCGGGGTGGGGATATGGCTGGCGCTGGGATAAGGGCAGCGCCAACAATAAGCTGATAAGGCCGTTCGTCTGTCAGGGGGTTGCTAGTGCGCGGCCCCGGTTTTCCAGGCGTTGAAGATAGTGTTCAAAATTTTCTTTGGGGCAGGGCAGGCAGGCGGCAATGCGCGCCTCGCACTGTCCGGTTTCGACCAACACGCGCCGGGAAAGGGCGCGCTGAAGGCGGTCCCGGACCAGCAGCGCACCGCTTTCGCTGGTGTCGGGTAACACTAGCCAGAAAGTGGCATTGTCGGCACGGCCCAGCAGGTCGTGGTCGCGACAGCAGCTGTAGACCTCGGTGCACAAGGCGCTGAGCAATGCCTGGGCGGCTCGGGCGCCGAACTGTTCCTCCGCCATGTCGCGCTGGGGTAAATGGATGACCAGTACTGCCAAACGTTGGTTGAGCATATCGGCCCGCTGGTATTCACTGTGCAAGCGCTCTTTAAGCGTGTCGATGTGGTAGGCCTCGCACTCGCTGTCATTAGGGTCGGTGGCTCTCAGCAGTGCACGGCGACGCGCGTGCTCCCAGCGCGGAAGTGCCAGCAAAAGCACCAGCGCCACGTAACCCATCACCAGGGTGGGCGATGCTTGGGCGAGGGCAGGCATCAACCACCAGAGTGGAATCAATGCAAGGTGCAACAAGACCGCACCCATCAGCGGAAGCAGCAGGAAGGCGGCGGTCATCGGCAAGCCGATCCAGATCAGCGGGGTCTCGGGTTGGTAATAAAGCGCGCCGATGACGCTTGCATAGGTGCAAAAAAGCAGCACCAGCCTCGGTAGGTGAGCGCGCATGTCCTGGCCCAGATGGAGCAGAAAGGCGGCCAGCAGGAGCAGGATCATAAAGCTGGGAATGACGAGGTCGCGATACTCGCCCATGGCATAAAGCCAAACCGCATAGCTGCCCATCAAGGCGATGCTGGCTATATACGCAAGCGTCACCAACTGTCGGGGGAAATGATGCCGGGTCATGGCTGGCCTCGCCATTCGCTTGCCTGCCGCTGGGTCAGCGTTTGAAGCGTTGAGGGGTTGGGGGGCACATCCATTAATTCGATCGGGTTGGCGATGGTGTTGTCGGGTAACGCATTGATTAATGACTGGTAACGCTCATGGGCCTCGGGCGCCGAGCGTGACAGCATTAACGTTGCCAGGGTCGTGCCATCGAGGCGGTAGACATTTTCGAAGTCGTGGGTAAGTTCGCAGAGTTTTTTGGCTGTTGGCCACAGTTGATGGCGTTTTACATGCAGGACGATTAGCTCGCCATAAATGCCTTCCCGGGCGCAACGCGTCTGCTCCCGCTGGATGTCTCTTACCAGTTGCTCGCCAGCCCAGAGGTTCAAGCCCGGAACGAGTCGCAAGCGTTGGCGAATTGCTCCGTTCATATCGATCAACTGTTGCGCACGTGCCAGTGCCAGGACGCACAGGATCGCCAGTGAAATGACCATTAATAGCCAGGCGGGTGTCGATAACTGTGGCGCAACCAGTACACTGCTGAGTAGGGCAGCGCTTATGTTGAACGC
This sequence comes from Halomonas sp. Mc5H-6, assembly GCF_024124705.1. Classification (NCBI taxonomy): domain Bacteria; kingdom Pseudomonadati; phylum Pseudomonadota; class Gammaproteobacteria; order Oceanospirillales; family Halomonadaceae; genus Halomonas; species Halomonas sp. Mc5H-6. The sequence continues at coordinate 41,661 of NZ_JAMXSI010000007.1, read as the reverse complement.
GGCCACCCAACTCATTTGCGGTAACATGAACAGGGCCGCCCAGGCCCAGATCAGCAGGCCGTGACGTTCCGGTGCGGCGGCAATCAGCCCGAGTAGAAGTGCGCCCGGTAACAACTGCCACGGGCGACCACGCGGGTAGCGGTGGCTGAAGTCCAGCAGCAGGGCCGTGATGAACAACCAGCCCACCGATAGCCACAGCACGAATGCCGCAGACGGCGGTGCAGAGGGTGTCCATAGGGCAAGCACCACGGCCGCTGCCAACAGATTGGCTCTCAATAGGCGTATTTTGTATTTATTTTGCATGGTGGCTTACTATCAACCCTTGGAGAGATGCGTGATGGTGAGCGTGATATGCGTAAAATCGTCATCAGAAAGGTGGCGAAAAGTGTTAAATTAGCCCTTAGTATAGCGCTAAAATAGCTTAGCATGCCGCCTAACCTAGAGGCTAAATATGACCGGGTGGCTTACGCCCACCGAGGAATTTATGGAGATCGCATGAGCGTTTCAACATCGTTCGACGCCGATGCAAAGCTATCCCTTGAGGCTGGCGATGTCGCCGCCTATATGCAATCGCTGGGCAAAGCCGCTCGGCAGGCGGCGGGTGAGCTGCGCCGCGCTGATTCAGGTCAGAAAAACCGTGCGCTGTATGCCATGGCCGCGCGCCTGGATGCGGCCCGCACGGAGGTGCTGGCGGCCAACAGCGAAGATCTGGCTAAAGGCCAGCAAAACGGCCTGGACGCGGCATTACTGGACCGTCTGGCCCTCAGCGATGGGCGTATCGACGCCATGATCGAGGGGCTGAACCAGGTGGCTGCGCTGCCCGACCCGGTGGGTGAAATCAGTGACATGCGCTACCGCCCGAGCGGTATTCAGGTAGGGAAAATGCGTGTTCCCCTGGGCGTGATCGGCATCATCTACGAGTCGCGCCCTAACGTGACTCTTGAAGCCGCCAGCTTATGCCTTAAAGCGGGCAATGCCTGTGTGCTGCGAGGCGGATCCGAGGCGCATGCGTCCAATGCGGCCATTAGCCGCTGTATTCAGGAAGGGCTTGATGATGCAGGGCTGCCATCCGGAAGCGTCCAGGTAGTGGCCACGAGTGACCGTGAAGCGGTGGGGGCGATGATCACCATGCCTGATTATATCGATGTGATTATTCCCCGTGGTGGCAAGTCGCTCATCGAGCGTATTGCCCGGGAGGCGAAGGTACCGGTCATCAAGCACCTCGACGGTGTCTGTCATGTCTATATCCACAGCCTGGCGGACCCGGCCAAGGCACTGGCAATTGCGGTCAACGCCAAGACCCACCGCTATGGCACCTGCAACACCATGGAAACGCTGCTGGTAGATGCGGCGATTGCCGATCTCTTGCTGCCCGAGTTGGCTCGTCAATACGCCGAGCATGAGGTCGAGTTGCGCGGCTGCGAACAAACCCAGGCGCTGCTTCCCCAGGCGCTTCCCGCAAGCGACGATGACTGGAGCGCCGAGTACCTGGCGCCGATACTTGCGATCAAGATTGTCGGCGACATCGATGAGGCCATCGCCCATATAGAGCGTTATGGGTCGCATCACACCGACGCCATCGTGACCGAAGACTATTCGCTGGCCCGCCGTTTTATGGCGGAAGTGGACTCGAGCTCGGTGGTCGTTAATGCCTCTACCCGTTTTGCCGACGGGTTCGAATACGGTCTAGGCGCCGAGATCGGCATTTCGACCGATAAGCTGCATGCCCGTGGGCCGGTAGGCCTTGAAGGCTTGACGACCCAGAAGTATGTGGTCATGGGCAGTGGTCAGGTTCGCGAATGACCCATCCACCCCGTATTGCGATGCTCGGCGGCACCTTTGACCCGGTGCATAACGGTCATTTGCGTAGCGCGGTAGAGCTGCGTGATGCCCTGGGGCTGGACAGGGTCCACATGATACCTGCGCCGCAGCCGCCTTTGCGCGATACGCCGCAGGTATCGCCGCAACAGCGGCTTGAATTGTTACAAACGGCCATTGGTGATACGCCGGGTCTTGAGGCCGATGCGCGAGAGCTTGAGCGCGATGGTCCTTCCTACAGCGTGGATACCCTGCGTTCGTTGCGAAACGAGTATGGCGAACAGGCGCGGCTGGTCATGGCGATTGGCTGGGACGCGTTTTTGCGGCTTGATCAATGGCACAAGCCTGAACAGCTGTTTGCGTTTGCCCACCTGGTGGTGATCGCCCGACCCGGCCATGCCGAGGCGCCGTCGACGCCCCTGATGGAACTGCTGGGCGAGCGTGAAGTCGATAGCGTATTCCGCTTGATGGCCTCACCTCATGGGCAGGTGTTGCGCGTCACGCTGCCTTCCGCGATGGCCATTTCAGCGACCCATATCCGTCAGTCGCTGGAGCAGGGAAAAAGCATTCGCTTTCTGGTACCTGAGGCGGTGGAACGTGCCATTTTACGCGAAGGGCTGTATCAGCGCTGGCAGTCCGCTCATTAGTCGTTACAATGGCCCGCTTCAAAAAGCGCATTACACGGGGTTATCGTTAGGAGATATGCACATCGATACATTAAAGAGCGTAGCGCTTGATGCGCTGGAAGAACTGAAGGCTCGTGATATCGCTCAGTTGGACGTCACTGGGCTGACCGATGTTGCCGATATCATGTTGATTGCCAGCGGTACGTCTACCCGCCATGTTGCTGCCCTGGCCCAGAACGTGGTGGAAAAAGCCAAGGCGGCCGGGCTGTCCCCGCGGGGCGTCGAGGGCGGAGATAATGCCGACTGGGTGCTTGTTGACCTGAGCGACGTGATTGTTCATATCATGCTGCCTGACGCACGCGCCCTTTACGATCTGGAGCGTTTATGGGCCGACTTGCCCAGCGATACTGGGCTGCGTGAGCTTTCGCCACGTGACGAGCCGGCACGCATGTCATGAAAATCCGCCTATTGGCGGTGGGCAGTAAAATGCCCGCCTGGGTGGAAGAGGGCGTAGAAACCTACCGCAAGCGCCTGCCAAAAGATTTCAGCCTGGATATCGAAGAGGTGGCGCTGGGGCAGCGTGGTAAAAATGCCGATATTGCCCGGGCTCGGGAGCAGGAAGCGGAGCGTATTCGCGGCAAGCTGCGGGGCAACGAACATGTGGTTGCGCTGGAGGTCGATGGCAAGGCCTGGACCACCGAGCAGCTCGCCCGGCAAGCCGACGGTTGGCGGCTGCAAGGCCAGGATGTAGTGCTGCTGGTTGGCGGGCCCGACGGGCTTGATCCTGCCGTGTCGGCGATGGCCCAGCAACGCTGGTCGTTATCGCCGCTCACCTTACCTCATCCGTTGGTGCGTATTATGCTCGCCGAGCAGCTTTATCGCGCCTGGACGCTGCTGGTGGGGCATCCCTACCATCGTTGAGTTATTCAGGCAGCTGGATGCCCGTCATCGATTGAATAAGAGTTAGTCATCGCTATGCCACCGCGCTCAGACAAGCTTAAGAATACCGAGCAAGAACTGCGGATTTTTCGTGCCAGAGCGCTACTGGCCCTTGTGGTCGTGGTGGCTTTGACGACCCTGTTGGTCGGTCGTCTGGCCTATCTGCAGGTTGTCCAGCACGATGTTTACAGCACACGCTCCGAAAAAAACCGTGTGCGGGTTGAACCCCTTCCGCCTAACCGAGGGTTGATATACGACCGTAACGGGGTGCTGCTGGCGGAAAACCGTCCCACCTACAACCTGACTCTGGTGCGCGAGCGCTCGGAAGACGTCGACGAAACCCTGGAACTTCTGGTCGAGCTTCTTGAACTCAACGGCGAAGAGATCGACACCTTCTATGAACGCTCAAAGCAATGGCAGCGCCCCTTCCAGCCGGTTCTGCTGGCCAGCGACCTCAGTGAAGAGCAGATTGCCCGGTTAGCCGTTAACCGTCATCAACTGCCGGGGGTTGAGGTCGAAGCTCAGTTACTGCGTTATTACCCCAATGCTGAGGTGATGGCACATGCGCTGGGTTATGTCGGGCGAATCAACGCCGAAGAGTTAGCCGACCTGGATGCCACCCGCTATGCCGGTACACATTTTATCGGTAAAACCGGCATCGAGCGGTTCTATGAGGATGAGCTGCACGGCCAGGCAGGTTTGCGCAGGGTTGAAACCAACGCCCGGGGGCGTGTACTGCGAGAGCTTGGACGCACCGACCCGGTTCCCGGCAAGGATTTGACCTTGACCCTTGACTCGTCGCTGCAGATGCTGGCTTACGAATTGATGGATGGTCGCCGCGGGTCAATCGTTGCCATCGAGCCAGACAGTGGTGAAATACTTGCCATGGTGTCAACGCCCGGTTTTGACAGTAATCAGTTTGTTACCGGTATCGACAGGGCTTCGTATCAAGCGCTTCAGGAAAACCTGAACCTGCCGCTGTTCAACCGGGCGACTCGCGGCCACTACCCGCCTGGTTCGACGATCAAGCCTTTCCTGGCGCTTGGCGGGCTTGTCGAAGGGGCGATCACGCCCGATACCACCATCAACGACCCTGGCTATTATCAATTGCCCAATGATTCACGGCGCTATCGCAACTGGTTGCGCTGGGGGCATGGGCGAGTCGATCTGGAGCGCTCGCTGGCAGTGTCCAACAATACCTTCTATTACTCGCTGGCTCACGAAATGGGCATTGATAGCCTCCACGAGCAAATGACCAACTTCGGGTTTGGTCAGCGCGTCGCGCATGATGTCCAGAGCCAAAGCTCAGGCTTGATGCCATCCCGCGAATGGAAGCGCGAACGTTTTAACCAGTCCTGGTATCCAGGCGAGACACTATCCGTGGGCATTGGCCAGGGGTACTGGCAGGTCACGCCGCTGCAGTTGGCTACCGCCACGGCCACGTTGGCTAACCGTGGACACTGGGTAAAGCCTCGTCTGGCGCGGAAGATTGGTGATACGCCGCTGGCACGGGATCTGCCTGATACCCCGGACGATATCAATCTGGCCCAAGACGATTGGTGGGACAGCGTGTTCAGCGGCATGGAAAAAGTGGTAAGCGGCAGAGAGGGGACCGCGCGGCGTACCGGTGAGGGGCTTGAGTATCGCATGGGTGGTAAATCCGGCACTGCACAGGTGTTTTCACTGGGTCAGGACCAGCGCTACAACGCCGATGAGCTCGAAGAACGCCTGCGTGACCATGCGCTGTTCATCGCCTTTGCGCCTATTGAAGACCCGCAAATTGCCGTTTCGGTCATCGTTGAAAATGCCGGTGGCGGGAGTACCCATGCTGCTCACCTGGCCCGGGCGATGACCGATGAATGGTTGCTGGATGACGATGCCCCCGAAGTCGATGAAGTGCGAGAGACCCTGGAAACCGATACCAGCAATGTGGAGGGCAACTGACCATGCCATGGCAGGCAATCACCCGATCAATACGCGGTAATCCGGTGCGTTCCAGTAGCGGTATTCCCAAGCGTCGCAGTATCTGGGAGCGCATCCACCTTGACCCCTGGCTATTGGGCCTTCTTCTGATCCTGATGGGCAGTGGCCTTTTGGTGATCTATAGCGCCTCTGGACAGAGCATGAACGTGGTCATTGCCCAAGCCATCCGCTTTGGCGTGGCGCTGGTGGCAATGGTGGTGGTGGCTCAGTTTTCACCGATCTTCTTTTTGCGCTGGTCGCCCGTGGCTTACGGGATCGGCGTGCTGATGCTGGTCGCCGTAGAACTGGTCGGTGACATTGGCATGGGTGCCCAGCGCTGGCTGGAAATCCCCGGTGTCATACGCTTTCAGCCTTCAGAGATGATGAAGCTGGCTGTCCCCATGATGGTGGCGGCGTATCTCTACCGCTGTGAGCTGCCGCCTAAGCTGAAAGACATCGCGGTGTGCGCGTTGATTATTGGTCTTCCAGTGGCGTTGATTGCCGCCCAGCCCGATTTGGGTACATCGCTGCTGGTCGCTAGTGCAGCGATCATTGTCGTGTTGCTGGCCGGCTTGTCGTGGCGATTGATCGGGCTGGTGTTTGTGCTGCTGGTTTCCGGCTTTCCCTTGCTGTGGATGAACCTACATAACTACCAGCGGCAGCGCATACTGACGTTCCTGAACCCGGAGACGGATCCGCTGGGTTCAGGCTGGAATATCATCCAGTCGACCACCGCCATTGGTAGCGGTGGTGTTTTCGGCAAGGGGTGGCTTGAGGGGACGCAATCGCAACTGGAGTTTCTGCCTGAGCGTCACACCGACTTTATCGTTGCGGTGCTGGGCGAAGAGGTTGGCCTTGTTGGCATGGTGGTATTGATCTTCCTGTACCTGCTGATCGTGAGTCGCGGGCTGTGGTTGGCAAGCGAGTCACAAAATACCTTTGGCCGTCTGGTCGCGGGCAGCATTATTCTGACGTTTTTTATCTATGTATTTGTCAATATCGGTATGGTGAGTGGCATATTGCCGGTCGTTGGGGTGCCGTTGCCGCTGGTCAGCTACGGCGGCACCTCAAGCGTGACCTTGTTGTTAGGGTTCGGTATTCTCATGTCGATTCACGCGCATCGTCGGCTTCTTCCACGCTAGCGGTAGCGATAGAAAATCACAGCGCAGCCCACAGGAGCAGTGAGTGAATGAATAGAGCCAAACGGATGGCAGGTGTCGGCGTGTTGGGTGTCATGGTCGGCGGCCTGGCGTTGCCTCTAATGGCGGAGGATGGCCATCCTTTCGACCCCGGGCACCATTCAGGCGCGCAGGCTCTGGTGGAAAGCCTTGAAGGCGAAGGCTTGCCGAGCGACTGGTTAAACCGACAGTTGCGTCAGGCCAGGCTGCGTCAACCGGTGCTGGATGCCATGGCGGGGGCCGCCGAGCGCCACCTTGAATGGCACGAGTACCGCGATATTTTCATGACCCAGCAACGCATTGAAGAAGGCGTCGAATTCCAGCAAGCCCATCAGGAGGCGTTTGCCAAGGCGGAAGACGTTTATGGTGTTCCCCGTGACATCATCACGGCGATTATCGGCGTCGAGACCTATTATGGCCGCTATCGGGGGGATCACCCGGTACTGGACTCCTTGGCGACACTGGCCTTCGAACACCCCAGCCGGGGCGATTTTTTTACCCGTGAGCTAGGGGCCTTCCTACAGATTGCGTATGAGCAACAGGTTGACCCTGTGGTCCTCAAGGGTTCCTACGCCGGGGCAATGGGCTACCCACAGTTCATTCCGACAAGCTACCAGGCCTATGCCGTTGACTTCGATGAAGACGGGCAGCGCGATCTTTGGAACAACCCGGTTGATGCGATTGGCAGCGTTGCCAATTATTTCGCGGAGCACGGCTGGCAGGAAGGGGGCGCTGTCTATTACCCAGCCAAGGGGCCTGAAACAGCGCCATCGGATCTGACCATCAACCAGATAACCCCGCCCGATACGTCGTTGGAGGCGTTGGAAAGTGCCGGTATCACGCCCGATGTGGCACTGAACAAGAGTGCCACAGTCACGCCTCTGGTGCTTACCCTGAGCGATGGTCAACTGACGTATCGACTCGGCGACCACAATTTTTACGTAATTACCCGCTACAATCACAGCCATCTTTACGCCATGGCCGTTGCCGAGTTGGCGGAGGCCATCGCGGCTGAGGCGCAAGAGGTGGGCGTAAAAGAGCCCCAGGGTGAGGATGACGCATGAAGTATGACGCTAAAGTCTGGCAGCAAATAGGTTGGACGGCCTTGATTCTGGTTGTCGTCAGCGGCTGTGCGAGTCGCGAGCCGATGAGTGGCTCAAGCCAGTCAGCGCAAAATCGCCCAGTAGAGAGTGCCGAGTCGAGCAATGACCGTGATACTGCCGGTGGGCGTTACGCCATGAGTGGAGATGCCTATCCGCTCGAGCCGCCGGATGTCTCCAGTGTGCCGGATGCGGTTCCCCGGGATGAACCGCTTTCTCGGGCGGGCAATCGGTCAACCTACGAGGTGTGGGGTAAAACTTATCATGTCTTGCCCAGTGCTGACGGGTACAGCAAGCAGGGGCTGGCCTCCTGGTACGGTGAAAAGTTCCACGGTTATGCAACCTCGAACGGTGAAATCTATGACATGTACAAAATGTCGGCGGCGCACCGTTCGCTACCGCTGCCCACCTTCGCGCGCGTGACCAACGAACATAACGGACAGTCGGTGATAGTCCGGGTTAATGACCGTGGCCCATTCCACAGTGATCGCGAAATTGACCTTTCCTATGCGGCAGCCGCCAGGCTGGACATTCTGGATCAAGGGACCGGCGAGGTGAAGGTCGAGGCAATAAATCCCGAGCAGTGGCAGGCGCAGCATTCGCGCAATCCCTCTCGGCCAACGCCCGTGCCCGATACGGCGACGGCAGGTTTAGCGGAAACCGCAGAGCGCAACCGAGATAATCCGCCGAGCGAGCCAAGTGACGGGGTCGTCTATTTACAAATAGCCGCGTTAGGCAACGCTCAAAACGCCCAGAAAATGCGTGCGCAACTGACCAATGCCATATCTCATGATGTGCGTGTGAACCAAGACGACGACATTTATCGGGTACAGGTAGGGCCGGTCGCTGCCGATCAAGAGAGTGACGCTCGCAAAGCGTTACACGATGCGGGCTTTACCGATGTGTTTATCGTGCGATAATTGCTGACCGTTATTTTTTGACGCGTGCTAACGATCGCGTTTTTTTCAAGTTAATGAGAATGTCATCATGAAAGTGTTCAATGCTTTATTTTCTTCCGCTCGGCGTTGTGTATTTGCGGCGGCCATTGTGGTTGCCCCTGCTGTCAGTGCCCAAGAGGTTCCCCAGCCGCAAACCCTAATTCCAGCACCACCGCAATTGGCCGCCAGCTCGTGGATATTAATGGATGCCGACAGCGGCAAAGTGTTGGCGCAACATAATGCAGATGAGCGCTTGCCACCCGCCAGCTTGACCAAGTTAATGACCGCCTATCTGGTAGAGCGTGAGCTGGATCGCGGGAGCATTGCCCTTGATGACCAGGTAAGCATCAGTGAAAAAGCGTGGCGCACGGGCGGCTCTAAAATGTTCGTCGAAGTCGGCGACCAGGTCGCGGTTGAAGACCTGCTGCATGGCATCATCATTGTGTCGGGCAATGACGCCAGTGTGGCGATGGCCGAGCACCTGGCCGGCGGTGAAGCCCCGTTTGCCGATTTGATGAACCAGCATGCTTCGCGACTGGGCATGGAAAACTCCAATTTTGAAAACCCGACGGGGCTGCCGGGAGAAAACCACTATTCTTCTGCCCGCGATATGGCGCTTTTGACGCAACATATCGTCAATGACTATCCAGAGCATTACGCCATCTACTCTGAACGCGAGTTTACCTATGGCGGAATTACGCAACCGAACCGTAACCGCCTCCTGTGGCGTGACCCAACGGTCGACGGCTTGAAAACCGGCTGGACTTCCGAGGCCGGTTACTGTCTGGTGTCGTCGGCTAAACGAGACGACATGCGGTTGATTTCCGTGGTCATGGGAACCGATTCTGAAGAGGCCCGGGCTCAGGAAACCCAGAAGCTGCTCAGCTATGGCTTCCGGTTTTTTGAAACCATGAGCCTTTACGAACGTGGTGCCGTGCTGGCTACGCCGCGTATATGGGGGGGGGATATCAATGAGGTTCGCGTTGGGGTGGATGAAGCCGTCACCATGACATTGCCGCGCAACCGCAATGACGAGCTGCGCGCCCGCCTGAACCTTGATGCTGAGCTCCAGGCACCGCTCAGCGTTGGCGACGAAGTAGGTACGCTTGAGATTCACATGGGTGACGATGTCGTTGGTGAGCGGCAGCTAGTGGCACTGGAAGACGTTGAGGAGGGGGGCTTTTTCAAGCAGTTGCTTGATCAGGTGCGCCGCTTTTTCTCTAATCTGATCAGTAATTTTACTGACTGATACTCGGCCGTCTTGCCGTCGAAGCAGGAATATCATTTGCAAAACCAGTGAGTTTGTCATGTCAAAAGGTGGACAAAACAGCTTTCGCGATCTGCGTCAGCCGGCGGCACAAGAAGCGCCCAAGATCAGCTTTCCGTGCCCCTATCCGTTAAAAGTAGTCGGCGACGCCACCGAGGATTTCCCGGCACGGGTTTGCCAGGTGATTGTTCGGCACGCGCCCGACTTTGATGAAACGACGATGCAAGTCATTGATAGCCGAAACGGACGCTTTCAATCCGTAAGGGTCACCATCACGGCCACCGGTGAGCAACAGCTTAAGCAACTGTTCGACGAGCTTAAGGCCACTGGCCTCGTACATATGGTGGTGTAATGACGACACCGCCCATCGAACTGCATGTATTGGGCCGCAAGCCCTATCTGCCGGTGTGGCAGGCCATGCGTTCGTTGACGGATCATCGAGATCCACAGACGCCTGATCAATTTTGGTTGGTTGAGCACGACCCGGTATTTACCCAGGGGCAGGCCGGTAAGCCCGAGCATGTGTTGATGCCTGGCGATATTCCGGTCGTGCAGACCGACCGGGGCGGGCAGGTAACCTACCATGGCCCTGGTCAGGTGGTGTTGTATCCGTTGCTTGATGTGCGGCGAGGTAAGCTGGGCGTGCGCACGCTGGTGACCGCGCTTGAAAATGCGGTGATTAGCGTGCTGGCAGATTACGGTGTGTCGGCAAGGGCGCGTCCCGATGCGCCGGGCGTCTATGTGAAGGGCGAAGCAGGGGAAGCCAAGATAGCGTCGCTAGGGCTACGTATCCGCCGCGGAGCGAGTTTTCACGGTGTGGCGCTCAATGTCGACGGTGACCTGACGCCCTTTTCTTACATCAACCCCTGTGGCTATGCGGGGATGCCGATGACTCGCCTGGCAGACTGGGTGACCTTGCCAAGCGACCACCGGGTAGGCGAGCAGTTGGCTGAAGCGCTGGCTTTTCAGTTAAGCCGTTCGCTGGTAACCGCCGTGCAGCCGCCACCGCTGCTTGCATAGCGGTGGCGCCGTGGGGCTGATTAGCCGACATTGAGGGCCGGTATGATATTGGGATCTGGCTCTTCCTGGCCGGGTACCGCAGCCGGCGACGCCAGCCCGAGGTTGTTCTTCTCGAACACACGGTCGGCACGGTAGCTCGAGCGTACAAGCGGACCCGATGGCACTTCCATAAAGCCTTTCTCAAGCCCGATTTCGCGGTAGCGGTCGAACTCTTCAGGCGTTACCCAGCGCTCCACTGGCAGGTGATTCTTGGTCGGACGCAAATATTGTCCCAAGGTCACGATATCGACGCCGATTTCGCGCAGGTCGTCGAATGTCTTGAGAATTTCCTCGTCCGTTTCACCTAGGCCGAGCATCAAGCTAGTTTTGGTGATCACGTCAGGGCGGTAGCGTTTGGCGTGGGCCAGGACGTCCAGGGTTTTGCGGTAGCCCGCACGCGGGTCACGGACGCGGCTGGTCAAGCGTTCAACCGTTTCGACGTTTTGGGCAAAGACTTCCAGCCCTGAATCGGCCACTTGCTCGATGGCCGCTGGCACCCCGTCGAAATCCGGGGTCAGTGCTTCAACCACGACGTGAGGGGTGCGTGCCTTGATGGCGCGAATGCAATTGGCGTAGTGGCTGGCGCCACCGTCGTCCAGGTCGTCGCGGTCCACCGAGGTAAGCACGATATAGCGCAGGCCCATCAGCTCGACGGATTTTGCCGTGTTGTCTGGCTCCTCCTGGTCGAGCCAGCCTTTCGGATTACCGGTATCGACCGCGCAGAAACGGCAGGCGCGGGTGCATACCGACCCCATCAGCATGATCGTCGCCGTGCCGTTGCTCCAGCACTCGCCCATGTTGGGGCAGTGGGATTCAGCACAGACAGTGCTGAGCCGGTGGGTGGCAACATTCTTCTTGACCGCCTCGAAGCGCTCGCCACCTGGGATTTGAGCGCGAAGCCATTTGGGCTTGCGATCCAGAGAAGGGGCATCGGCGTCTGCTTTGCGCTGCTTCATGCCATCTTTAATCACCGTCATGCCGTGTTCATTGCGGAATTTTTCACCGCTGGGGACACGTGGCGAGGTGTTATTGCTCATAGCGAGAGAGCCTCTCTACTGGGCGGCAGGCAAGGTCATGCGGCGATGTAAGCCATGTCCGACTGCATGCCGATTGATACGTAGGTAGTAATGCATAATGTAACATAGGTTGGCTTTTGCATGACACCGCAGGCTGGATACCTGTTGCCGACGGTCGGCACGTCGTCAATAGATTATACCAATGGGTCGGCGTTAGGCATCGACGTGATGCGGGGAAAGGCCTAAACTATATTGCGTTGCAGCATCATTGCTTTCGGGTTCGGTGCTACCGCATCAACCCAATGGGAGACTCTATGAATTTCTTCGCTAACCCTCTGTTGCCGACTCCTACCCTCCAGAATAAAGCGACGGCATCTGTCGGTGATGCCATGGCCACGCTGTTCGATCCTTTCGGGTTTGGCCGCGCCGCTTTTGATTACTGGCGAGATAGCGTTGAGCGTAGCGTGCTTTACCTGGACGTGATGCGCGAGCGCGGGAATCAATACCTGGCACACATGGAACAGACCAAACCGAGCGTGCTGGGGTTTGACACCGAAGTGCTGGTGGATGGACGCACCTTGCCGCAGCCCACCAACTATGAACTGCTGCGCGTGATACCGCCGGAAGGCATTGAAACGGATCCGGGAAGCCGTCCTTTTGTGGTGGTCGATCCGCGTGCTGGCCATGGACCCGGTATCGGTGGTTTCAAGCCCGACAGCGAGCTTGGCGTCGCGTTGAAAGCTGGCCATCCGTGCTACTTCATCGGCTTCCTGCCGTTTCCCGAGCCCGGACAAACGGTTGAAGATGTGGTCGAGTCCGAGGTGGCGTTTCTGCGTCATGTGATCGAGCGCCATCCCGAAACCAGCGAGAAGCCCATGGTGGTTGGCAACTGCCAGGCGGGCTGGCAGATCATGATGGCGGCGGCCCTGGAACCTGAGGTGTTCGGCCCTATTCTGATCGCCGGTGCGCCGCTTTCGTATTGGGCAGGCGAGCATGGCAAGGCTCCCATGCGCTATACTGGTGGCATGACCGGCGGTAGCTGGATAACCGCCATGACCAGCGATCTGGGTAACGGCCTGTTCGACGGCGCCTGGCTGGTGCAGAATTTCGAACGTCTCAACCCGGCGAATACCTATTGGAAGAAGCAGTACCACCTGTTTGCCAATATCGATACCGAGTCAAACCGTTACCTCGAGTTCGAGCGCTGGTGGGGCGGCCACGTAGTCCTCGGTGGCGAAGAGATTCAATATATCGTCGATAACCTCTTCGTCGGCAATCGGCTGTCCACTGCCCAGCTGGTCACTCGCGATGGCCGTCGCATCGATTTGCGCAATGTGCGTTCGCCGGTGGTGGTGTTCTGTTCGCGGGGCGACGATATTACGCCGCCGCCGCAGGCATTGGGTTGGATCCGCGATTTATACGAAGATGAAAAAGATATCATTGCCAATGAACAAACCATTGTTTATTGCCAGCATGATACAACCGGGCACCTGGGCATCTTCGTGTCGAGCAGCGTGTCGCGTAAGGAGCATACCGAGTTCACGGCCAACATGGATTATATCGATGTGATGCCGCCGGGGCTTTACGAAACCACGATTACACACGCCGATGACCGCCACGGCGGCGAAAGCCTCGAGCGGGACTATCTGCTCGAGTTCTCGCCGCGGGATTTTGAAGAATTAGACCGTGAAGTCATGCACAAGCCTGAAGATGACCGGCGTTTCGCCACCGTGGCGCGTATTTCCGAAATCAATCTTGGGCTGTACCGGCTTTATATGCAGCCCTGGCTGCAGGCGGTCATGACCCCTGAAGCCGCCCGTTGGATCCGTCGTATGCATCCCATTCGGTTGGGCTACAAGCTGCTTTCTGATCGTAACCCGATGAGTGTGCCGCTGCCCGTGATGGCCGAGCAGGTGCGTCAGTCGCGTCATCCGGTGGACAAGGACAACCTGTTCAAGGCATTTGAAACCATGGCCTCTGATCAGATCGTGGCAGGGCTCAATGCCTGGCGTGATGCCCGTGACGGCGCCACCGAGCGACTGTTCATGGATATCTACGGCCAACCCCTGCTACAGGCCGCCGTTGGGCTTTACGGTGACGCTCACGTGCACCGCCGTCGCCCCGGCGACGAGCCGGAACATCGCCGCTTCCTGGAGCAGCGCGAGAACGAGCTGCTGGCCAAGATTGCCCAGGGTGGGCCTCACGAAGCGGTCATGCGTGCTGTCATTTACGTACTGGGTGGCGCGCCTGCAACGGACGAGCGCAACTTCAAGCGGCTGCGCGCTTCTCGAGCGGCATTGGAGCCCAGCGCCAACTTAAGCGACTTCAAGCGCCTGGTGCGTGAACAGTTCTTTATCCTGAAACTGGATCGGGAGCAGGCGCTCAACACGCTGCCTACCCTGCTCGAGGGCCAGACCAACGACGAGATCGATGCCCATCTTTCGCATCTGGGGGATGTGCTGTCAGCCAGTGGCGAACTCTCTGAGCATGCCGCATCGCGCTTTGCCCAGGTCAGTGAGTTGTTTAATCAGGCCCGGCCTGTTGAAAAAGCCGTTGCGTCAAGTCCTCAGACGCCCAAGCAGTCTCCCCAGGCAGCGCCGGACAAGGCATCGACAGCCAATGCCAAGAAATCCACGACGCCACGGCGCAAATCGCCGCCTGAGCAATAGCGGTTCAATCGATTGCCACACGCCCCTGCCCAACGGCAGGGGCGTTTGCGTTGGGGGCCGCCTGGCGTGGCGTTGATTTTTGGGTTGCCGTTGCGCAATCGGCAGTCTAGTGTCTAGCTACAAATTAGTTGAAAAATGTGATGTTCTTCATCATCGGTTCGACGGCATCCTCGTGCTCACCACTGGCGCTTCGTTATGGGCTGGGGTAGGGTAGGCGCATTTTTTCGGACGCACGGTTTTGATGGCTGTTGCGGCATCGTATTCATCGCACCTCAGCGTGTGCACTCAGAAAGTGGAGCACTATGGGTAAGTCACTGGTCATCGTCGAGTCGCCCGCCAAAGCGAAGACGATCAATAAGTACCTCGGCAACGATTTCATCGTAAAGTCGAGCGTGGGTCATATCCGTGACCTGCCGACCAGCGGCTCGGGTAAGACAGCCTCTGACCCCAAGGAGCGCGCTCGCCAAGCCGCGGCTACACGAAAAATGTCGGCGGACGATAAAGCCGAATATAAGAAGCGCAAGGCGCAGGACCAGCTGATACGGCGGATGGGCATCGACCCCAACAACGGCTGGAAAGCGCATTACGAAGTACTTCCCGGCAAGGAAAAAGTCGTTGCCGAACTCAAGAAGCTGGCCGAGAAGGCCGATGCCGTTTATCTGGCAACGGATTTGGACCGTGAAGGGGAAGCCATCGCCTGGCACCTGCGCGAAACCATCGGCGGGGACGACAGCCGCTATAAGCGCGTAGTGTTCAACGAAATCACCAAAAACGCCATTCAGGACGCTTTTAAAGCCCCTGGGGCGCTGAATATTCCGCGCGTTGAAGCCCAGCAGGCCAGACGTTTTCTTGATCGTGTGGTGGGCTTCATGCTGTCGCCGTTGCTCTGGGCCAAGATCGCCCGGGGGCTCTCGGCGGGGCGCGTGCAGTCGGTTGCCGTGCGCTTGATCGTCGAGCGCGAGCGGGAAATACGCGCCTTCATTCCCGAAGAGTTCTGGGATGTGCACGCTGACCTTGCCTCGCCGGATGGTGAACAGGTGCGCTTCGTGCTGGCTCGGCAGGATGGCAAGGCCTTCCGCCCAACGTCTGAAAAGGACACGCTGGCGCGTATCGAGCGGCTTAGGAGTGCGTCGCTTTCGATCACCTCGCGGGAAGATAAGCCCACCAGCTCGAAGCCGACAGCGCCTTTTATCACTTCGACATTGCAGCAGGCGGCCAGCGGACGGCTGGGGTTCTCGGTCAAAAAGACCATGACCATGGCCCAGCGTCTTTACGAGGCGGGTTATATCACCTATATGCGTACCGATTCGACCAATCTTTCGAAAGATGCGGTGGACAACGTACGGACCTTTATTGGTGAAGAATACGGCACGCGTTATTTGCCCGAAGAAGCCAACCGCTATACCAGCAAGGAAAGCGCCCAGGAGGCCCACGAGGCCATTCGTCCGTCGAGCGTTGACCGCCAGGCAACCGATTTGGTGGGCATGGAGCGTGATGCCGAGCGTCTTTACGAGCTTATCTGGCGTCAGTTCGTGGCCTGTCAGATGACCCCCGCCGAGTATCTTTCCAGCACGCTGAGTATCGACGTTGACGGCTATGAACTGCGTGCCAAGGGGCGTGTGCTGAAGTTCGACGGCTACACGCGGGTAATGAAACCCAGCGGCAAGAATGAAGACCAGCGCCTGCCGGACCTGCCCATCGGCACGTCCATGTCGCTCGAGGCCCTTGACCCGCAGCAGCATTTTACCAAGCCGCCCGCACGCTACACCGAGGCAAGTCTGGTCAAGGAGCTGGAAAAGCAGGGTATTGGCCGTCCGTCGACCTACGCCTCGATCATCTCGACGATCCAGGATCGCGGCTACGTAAGGCTCGAAAGTCGCCGGTTCTATGCCGAAAAACTCGGCGATATCGTGACTGAGCGCCTAAAGGAGTCCTTCCCTGATCTGATGGACTTTTCGTTTACCGCCCGCATGGAAGACAGCCTGGACGAAGTCGCCGAAGGTGAGCGTAACTGGCAGGCCCTGCTGGATGCCTTCTATGAAGAATTTCGGGAAGAGCTGGTCCAGGCTGAAAGCGAAGACGGCATGCGGCCCAACCAACCGGTGCCCACCGATATCGACTGCCCCGCCTGCGGTCGCCATATGCAGATACGTACCGCCTCGACAGGCGTGTTCCTCGGCTGCAGTGGTTATAACCTGCCGCCGAAAGAGCGCTGCAAAACCACCATCGACCTGATTCCCGGTGAAGAGGCCGTGGCGGCTGACGCGGGTGAGGAAGCGGAAACCGACGCGCTGCGTGCCAAGCGGCGTTGCCCGATCTGCAGCACGGCGATGGATAACTATCTGATCGATGAGACCCGTAAGCTGCATATCTGTGGCAATAGCCCGGATTGCGAAGGCTATGAGGTTGAAACCGGCAAGTTCAAGATCAAGGGCTATGACGGGCCACTTATCGAATGCGATAAGTGCGGTGCGGACATGCAGCTGAAGTCAGGGCGCTTTGGCAAGTATTTTGGTTGTACCAACAGTGAATGTAAAAATACCCGCAAGCTGTTGAAGAGTGGCGAAGTGGCGCCGCCGAAGATGGACCCCATCGATATGCCGGAACTGGCCTGCCAGAAAGTCGATGATCATTACGTACTGCGTGACGGTGCCAGCGGGCTCTTTTTGGCAGCGAGCAAGTTTCCCAAAAACCGTGAAACGCGCCCGCCGCTTGTCAAAGAGCTCAAGGCCCATGCGGATGAGCTGCCTGAGAAGTATCATTTCATCCTCAAGGCGCCCAGCGAAGACCCCGATGGACGGCCGGCGCAGATTCGCTACTCGCGCAAGTTCAAAGAGCAGTACGTGATGACCGACGAGGATGGCAAGACGACAGGCTGGAAAGCGACCTTTGAAGGCGGCAAATGGCACGTGGAGGATAAGCGCAAAAAATGAGTGATCGTTCGCGTACCAATCAGTTGCTCTATCAGGCTGAACTACTGGCGACTTCAGCCACTGAAGATGACGAGCATGCCGTGGTGAGAGTTATGGCGCAGGAAGAGGGTGCGCTTGCTCTTTTTGAGATGGCGCTTACGTCGTTGCTGCGCGAAGTGACAGAGCACGCTCGTTTGACGCAGCACGATTGGCGCTACCTTTTGTCTGAGGAAGGGCCGGCGATGGCAGAGCTTCAGCGCCTGCGCGACCTGGCTCACCATCCGGATTCTTGGCTAAACTGGCTAGTGGGTCAACTTGATAAACTGCACAGCAGTGAAGGCGTGGCTAAGCGCCGAGCTTCCCAGCCTGGGATGATCGCGGTCGGCGATCAAGCCAGTTTGCGCGAGCAGCTTCAGACACATCTCGAGTCGGCCAAGCGAGAGGTCGCCGCGCTGCGCGAAACCAGTCAAGAGTGGTAATAAATGTGGTAATGGGAAGTTAACTAGACCGCGTTGCTCTATGAAGCCGCGATGTAGGAAGGGAGAAACAATGCGCTACAACCAAGTAAAAGATTTGATCGTCTGGGTCGAAGCCTACCATGGGCGTCTAGCGGAACAGTACCGGGCCAAAGCCGGTGCTGCCGAGAGCGAAAGACTGCAGATGGTGCTCAATTATCTGGCGGACCATGAAACGCGCATGCAGGCAGGTCTACGCGCTATTTTCGATGAGTCACATGAAAAGCGCGACGTGCTGGATACATGGTTTGATGACCCCAATGACTTTCCACAACCGCCGCAACTGGAACAATTAGCCGATAAGCCCGTTGGCAATTCCATCGAATCGGTCATGGAGTCGGCCGTTGAAGCGCACCGTACCCTTGAGGCGCTCTACCGCCACCGGGTCGACCGGGCGGTGATCGAACCTGAAGTTGAGTTTTTTAACGCCCTGGCGGAAGGCCACAATGCTGAACTCCGCCGTATCGTGGCAGGCATTGAAGAGCTGCAGGGCGTCTAACGCTGTATCGCCCTGACCACCATTTTGATGAGAGTATTGAATGAAGCCGGTAACCCGTCGCCGTTTTCTGGCCTTATCCCTTGGCTGGCCTATTGCTGCTAGTGCAGCGGCCAGCGTCACTTTGTCGTCCGAAGTCTACCCCGACCTGGTTGCCAACCAGCTTGAGCGTGCCGCATCGCCTCGTGAGCCCTATGAGCAATGGGTGCTGGTCGATGATAAAGCTTCAACGCTGACCGTGTTCAGCGGATATACGGTGGTAGAGGAGTTCCATCCTGTCTCACTCGGACGTGGTGGTGCCAGGACCCAGCGGCTTCGCGGTGATAACACCACGCCTCTGGGCGAATTCCGGGTTAACCGCTTCAACTACGACAGCAAATGGTATATTTTCATGGGAGTCGATTATCCGACCCCCGCTCACGCTCGGATGGCCCTGCAGCAGGGTATCTATTCCCAGTCGGATTATGATGCCTATTTTGATTATTATCGACGCCACCGGCAGCCGCCCCAGGATACTGTGCTCGGTGGCGCCATTGGTATTCACGGGTTGGGCGAGGCGGATCCCGACATCCATGACCGCTATAATTGGACCCAAGGCTGTGTGGCCGTCACTAATTCGCAAATTGAACGCCTGACTGAGCTTGTCAAGGTTGGCACTCGCGTAGTGATCCGCTAAGCTGGTGTTGTAGAAGGAAGTTCGAGGTTTTAAATACGTGGCTATAGACATCCGCTGTGGATTGTAATAAAACAGCGTTTGACTTACGTGCTTCGCGGCACAAGTCACGGTCAAGAACCTGCACCGCAGGTAGACAAATTTAGGCTCATATCATAGGCTTATGTTTGTCATACCCTTAACGTTGTACCCAAGGAAGATTCAAGGAGAACACGATGACTTTTAAGACAACTCTGAAGATGTCTGCTGCTGCTGCTTCACTGGCCATTCTGGCCGGTTGTGCCTCTACTGGTGCGCTTGAAGAAGTACGCATGACAGCCGAATCAGCACAAGCTGACGCCGCTGAAGCACGTAGCATGGCTTCTCAAGCTCTGAACACTGCAAACCAAGCTCAGCGCGACGCGCAAGCTGCCCTGCAGATGTCTGAGCAGAACCGTGCAGAAATGGAGCGCATGTTCGAGCGCTCTATGCAGAAGTAATATGACTTAGCGGTTGCGAGAGCTCAGCTTTCGCAACCATTAGGCATATGAAAAACCCCGCCTCGGCGGGGTTTTTTTGTGGCCAGTTTTAGGCCTGGACCGTTTATGCCTCTTCATCGGCGCGGCGGCTGTCGGTTAGTTCGATCTGCTCGAAAATGCCTTGCTCAAGAGGGTCGGTTTCCTCTTCGGCTGCGGGCTCTTCCGGCTCTACGGCGGGCGCCTGGGGCCCGTACAGGGCGATAAACTGGCCATTGGGCGACTCAACGGCACGTCTTACCTGGGAGTAGTCCACCGGAATATTGTCTTCGGTCAGCTCCGAGATGCGATTGAGGGCTTCCAGCAGCGGTTCAAAGTCTTCAAGGTTTTCTTCCAGCTGCGGGTAAGACTGTACGAACAGGGTGCCGTCAGATGCCCAGCCAGCCTTGAAAGGGACGTCAATCAGGTTCACCGGGGTGCCGCTAGGGACACGCTCGTAGAGCGACTCGATATCCTCCGGGTACATGCGGATACAGCCGCGGCTGACGCGCATGCCGACACCGTCAGGACGGTTGGTGCCGTGGATCAGGTAGCTGGGCAGCCCCAGCAGGATTGCGTGTTCGCCTAGCGGGTTGTCAGGGCCGGGTGGCACGATGGAAGGGGCGGGTTCGCCGCGTGCGGCGGCTTCGCGTCGCATGGAGGCGGGGGGTGACCAGGCCGGGTCCTTAACCTTGATCGTGGTCTTGGTCTTGCCAACGGGTGTCGCGAATTCCTCGCGGCCTACGCTGACGGGGTAGGTCTCGACGATGCCCGGCTTGTCAGCGGGGTAGTAGTAAAGCCGCAACTCTGAAAGGTTGATCACGATGCCTTCGCGTTCTACCGGCGGCAGTATATACCGGGATGGAATAACCACCTCGGTGCCTTCGCCAGGCACCCAGATGCTGACATCGGGATTGGCCATGCGAATTTCTTCATAGCCAATGTTGTGTCGCCGGGCCACATCGATAAGCGTGTCTTTCGGATTGTCGATCGTGATGGTGTAGCGTTCGCCAATAATGTCGCCCTCATCGGGAATACGGAATTCCCCACGCGGCAGGTTGTTTGGCGACTTCTGCGAAACGAGCTCTGCGCTTTCAATGGCGATGTCGCTCAGTTCGGGCGTGTCCTGGTTTGCCTGCTCGTCGTCGGCAGACTGGGCCATCACCGGCGCTGAAAGGCTTGCCGTCAGCAGAACCGCGAGGCTGGTAGGGCCCCAGCGAAAAAAAGTATGACGAATGTTCATGAGTAATCCTAATCAGTGAATACATCGCTAACGCTGGCGATGACAACATGTTCAGTTTGCCGCAACCTTCAGGCTGCCGCCACTTTTTGATTGAGTGTGGTTAACAGTGACTCGATATGTTCAAACCGCTGGTCGACTTTTTCCATGTCAAGTTCAAAACGTAACGTATCCGAACCGTCCAGGCGGTAGTGCTGCGGCGAGCTTTGAATAAGCGTGACCAGAGTGTAGGGATCCACCTGGGTGTGGGTGTCAAAGATGATTCGGCCGCGCTTCTCCCCGGCCTCTAACCGCTTGATGCCAAGCTGCTCGGCTCGCTGGCGCAGCCGCGTTTGGCGTATCAGGTGCTTTAGCGGTGATGGCAGCAAGCCAAAGCGATCAATCAGTTCCACCTGCAGTTCCTTGAGCTCGGCGTCACTTTGGGTGTTGGCGATGCGTTTGTACATGACAAGCCGCTGCTGGACGTCGTGAATGTAGTCGTCGGGAATCAGCGCGGGCAGGTTCAGGCTGATTTCGACGCCGCTATCGAAGGGGGCATCGATATTCGGCGTCTTGCCGGCACGAATGGCTTTCACGGCGCGGTCGAGCATTTCCATATAAAGGGTGTACCCGATGGTTTCCATTTGGCCACTCTGTTCATCACCGAGCAGTTCGCCCGCACCGCGGATTTCCATGTCGTGACTCGCCAGGGTGAAGCCTGCGCCAAGGTCATCCGAGGCGCTGATCGCCTCCAAGCGCTTGACGGCATCCCGGGTCATGGCCTTGGGCGTCGGGGTGAGCAGGTAAGCGTAAGCCTGGTGGTGGCTGCGGCCCACACGGCCACGCAGCTGGTGCAGCTGTGCCAGGCCAAACTTGTCGGCGCGTTCGATGATGATGGTATTGGCACTGGGCACATCGATGCCGGTTTCAATGATGGTCGAGCAGACAAGCACGTTGAAGCGGCGGTGATAGAAATCGGACATGACCCGTTCAAGGTTACGTTCGGGAAGCTGGCCATGGGCAACGGCGACGCGGGCCTCAGGGATCAAGGAGCGAATACGCTCGGCGGTATTCTCAATGGTCTTGACTTCATTGTGCAGAAAGTAGACTTGACCACCACGCAGTATCTCACGCAGCAGCGCCTCTTTGATAACGCCGTCCTGATGTTGCTGAACAAAGGTTTTGACCGATAGTCGACGGGGCGGTGGTGTCGCGATGATCGACAGGTCACGAATGCCGCTCATTGCCATGTTGAGCGTCCGGGGAATGGGCGTGGCGGTCAACGTCAGGATATCGATCTGGGCGCGCAGGGTCTTGAGCTTTTCCTTCTGGGCGACGCCAAAGCGGTGTTCTTCATCGATGATCAACAGGCCCATCTTGGGCAACTCAACGTTATTGCCGAGCAGCTTGTGGGTGCCAATCACGATGTCGGTCTGACCGTTCTTGATATCGTCCAGCGTCTTTTTCATCTCCTTGCCGTGGGTAAAGCGCGAGATGAGGCCGATATTGACCGCGGTGTCGGCAAACCGGTCGCGGAAATTCTCAAAATGCTGGCGGGCCAGCAGGGTGGTAGGGACAAGCACCACCACCTGGCGGCCCGACTGAATCGCCAGAAAAGCGGCGCGCATGGCAACCTCGGTCTTGCCGAAGCCCACGTCGCCGCAGACGACCCGATCCATGGGTTGCGGCGATGTCATATCGTCGATGACGGCTTCAATGGCGACTTGTTGATCGGCGGTTTCTTCAAACGGGAAACTGCCCGCGAAACGCGCGTATTCATCACCCGGCGCTTCATACACCACGCCCTGCTGCGCTTCGCGACGGGCATAGACATCCAGTAATTCAGCGGCGGTGTCGCGAATTTTCTCGGCGGCTTTCTTGCGGGCTTTTTCCCATTGGTCCGAGCCCAGCTTATGCAGCGGGGCCAGCTCATCCTCGGCGCCGCTGTAGCGCGAGATCAGGTGAAGGCTATCCACCGGCACATAAAGTTTGGCGCCGTCGGCATATTCCAGTGCTAAGAATTCGTTGGCCTGACCGCCGGCCTCAAGCGCTTCCAGGCCGATGTAACGTCCTACGCCGTGGGCCTGGTGGACCACGGGTGCACCTTTGCGCAGCTCTGAGAGGTGGCGAACGGCAAATTCGTTATCGTCGGTGGCCTTCTCGCGGCGTCGACTCTGGCGGACCACATCGCCGAACAGCTCTGTTTCGCTGATGACGGCAAGCGGCGGGTCGGTCAGCCAGAGCCCGCTGTCAATCAGCCCCTCGGTGATGGCGATGTGCTGGTCACTGGCAAGGAAGTCTTTAAACCCGTCAACGTGCGGCAGTTTCAGCGACAGTGGTGCCAGCACGTCTTCAAGGGCTTCGCGTCGCCCGCGTGACTCGGCAACCAGCAGCACGCGTGAATCCTTCTCGTGCTCGAGGAAATTGGCAAAGTCGTGTAGCGGCCGTTTGGCCCGGGAGTCGATCGCCACCGTTGGCAGTGGTTTGGCTTCGGGCGTCAGGGCGTGTCGCTGTTCCGGGTCGTCACTCAGTTCAACTCGTGGGCGCTGCTTGATGGCCGAAAAGACATCGCTGACCGGAAAGAATGCACGGTGTGGCGGCAAAAGCGGCCGTGTGGGGTCGACCCCCAGGTTGGCATAGCGGCTTTCGATGGCCTGCCAGTGCTGTTCGGCAGCCGCATAGACGCCCGGCAGCAGGGCGACCCGGGTATCCTGGGTCAAGTGGTCAAACAGCGAGGCCGTTTGCTCAAAAAACAGGGGGAGGTAGTGTTCCAGACCCGGCGAGGGAATCCCTTTGAGGGCATCGTTGTACAGCGGGCACTGGCGCGGATCGACATCGAAAAGTGTCTCGAACTGCTCACGGAAGCAGGCGATCGATGAGCGGCTCAGCGAGTATTCATGGGCCGGCAGCAGTTCGATCCTGTCGAGCTTGTCGGTTGAGCGCTGGCTGCCCGGGTCAAAATGACGCAGGGTATCGATCTCATCGTCGAACAGATCAATCCGGATGGGGGCGTCCATGCCCATGGCAAACAGGTCGATCAAGGCCCCGCGCATGGCGTATTCGCCCGGCTCATAGACGGTTTCCACGGCCCGGTAGCCCGCTCGTGAGAGCGCCTCGCGAAACGGCTCGCGGTCGAGTTTGTCGCCGACAGTCAGGGTCAGGACACGCCCGGCGATGTAATCAACGGGCGGTAAGCGCTGCATCAGCGTATTGATAGGGACCAGAACGAGACCGCGTACCCCGTCCTGAAGTTGGCGCAGCGTGCGTAGTCGAGCGGAGACGATATCCTGGTGGGGCGAAAAGCTGTCATAGGGCAGCGTTTCCCAGTCAGGGAAGGGCAATACCGGGACATCGCTATAAAACGACAGGTCCTGCTCGAGGCGCTGGGCGCTGGCGGTACTTGGCGTGATCACCAGCAAGGGAGCGTCGGCGGCCAGGCGTGCCAGGGCAAGCGCCGACGCACTACCGGGGGGCGATGTCCAATAGAGTGTATCGCGCACGCCCTCGGGCTGGGGCGGAGCAAGTAGAGAAAACGTGGGCATAATAAAGATGTCGTTCTGCGCTGAAACGGAGCCTAGATCATACACGATCAATGCTTTCAGGCAGAAGCAGCCCGCTTGTAGTCAAACCGCCGTTTATGTAATCCCCCTACATCGTCTGCGACTATCCAGGCATTGCGGCTCATTCAGCGGCTACGGATAATACACTTGAAAATTATTCATTACTTAATGAGGCCGCACGTGAGTCAGCAAACGCTCGATAACGTTTTTCAGGAATGGCAAAGCAACGAAGCTCTGGCGGAGCAGATGATCCCATTGGTCGGCCGTCTGTACCGTCAGCATAATGTTGTGGCGACCATGTATGGGCGTTCGTTGATCAATCAGTCGGTCATCCGCATCCTCAAGGACCATCGTTTTGTGCGCAAAATCGAAGGGACTGAGCTGTCGGTGGAAGACACCTTTCCGATTGTCAAAACGCTGTGCGAGCTGAACCTTGGGCCTGCCCACGTGGATGTCGGCAAGCTGGCCGTGATGCTGAAGCGGCAGGGCGGTGGCGATGTCGAAACCTTCCTTCGCAAGGAACTGCACCAGATCGTCGACGGTTACCAGCCGGGTGCCAGCAAGGGTGAGCCCAAGGACGTCGTGCTTTATGGGTTTGGTCGTATCGGGCGTTTGCTGGCGCGAGTACTGATCGAAAAAGCCGGTGGCGGCAACCTGCTGCAGCTGCGGGCGATCGTCGTGCGCGGGCGTGGCGATGTGGCGAAGGATCTGGAGAAGCGGGCCAGTCTGCTACGCCGTGATTCGGTTCACGGGCCTTTTGAGGGCACCATTGCCGTTGACGCTGAGGCGCGCACCCTGACGATCAACGGTAATGTGGTGCAAGTGATTTATGCCGATAACCCCAGCGATATTGACTATACGGATTACGGCATCAACAACGCGGTGATCGTCGACAACACCGGAATATGGCGCGACGAGGCAGGCCTGGGTCAACATGTCGCATGCCAGGGCGCTTCCAAGGCATTGCTGACGGCGCCGGGCAAAGGCGATATCAAGAATATTGTCTATGGCATCAACCATGAGTCGATTACCGAGCAGGACCGTATCGTGTCGGCGGCTTCCTGTACCACCAATGCCATCGTGCCGGTGCTCAAAGCGCTCAACGACGAATATGGCGTCGTTAACGGCCACGTGGAGACCGTTCACGCCTATACCAACGACCAGAACCTGATCGATAACTATCACAAGGGCGACCGCCGCGGGCGCAGTGCGGCCCTCAATATGGTGTTGACCGAAACCGGTGCGGCTAAGGCGGTGGCGAAAGCATTGCCGGAGCTTGAAGGCAAGCTGACGGGGAATGCGATCCGCGTCCCCATTCCCAATGTGTCCATGGCGATCCTGAACCTGACGCTCGACAAGACAACCAACGTTGACGCCTTGAACGACTATTTGCGGCGTATGTCGATTGACTCGGCCTACCAGAAGCAAATCGACTTCGTGGATTCGCCTGAGGTGGTTTCGTCCGATTTTGTGGGCAATCGGCACGCCGGGATTGTGGACGCCAAAGCCACCATCGCCAACGGTCATCATGCCGTCGTTTATGTGTGGTACGACAACGAATTTGGCTATAGCTGCCAGGTGATTCGCATTCTTCAGCAGATGTCGAACGTGAGCTTTCTCAAACTCCCCCAGCAAGCCAGTTAGCCCGCCCATTTTGATTGATAATCATTAATCGAAAAACGCCACCATCAGGTGGCGTTTTTGTAGGCGAATGGAATAAAAAATCTTGAAATGAGGGCGTCTATAGCACTTTAGGCGACCCCGGTTGATGTAGTCATTAGGCCCGGTTGTCTTTATAATACGATTGATTTTTCGGGGTGGTTCAAGTGCTGCTTGAGCCTGACTGGTAACAATCTGAACAGATAACAAAAATTCACTGAGCAGAAAATAAGCATTCGAACCCCTTACCTTCGTATATCCGATCCATCAACTGGGCGAGACTATGATCGAAGTCAAAAAAGGCCTGGATCTCCCCATCACGGGAGCGCCCGAGCAGCGTATTGAAGATGCGCGTCCTGTGCGCCACGTGGCAATCCTGGGTACTGACTACGTTGGCATGAAGCCGACAATGGAAGTTCAGGAAGGGGATAAGGTCAAACTGGGCCAACTGCTCTTCACCGACAAGAAAATTGATGGCGTGCGCTTCACCGCACCCGCCTCCGGTGAAGTGGTCGCAATAAACCGTGGCGAAAAGCGTCGTCTATTATCTGTCGTGATCAAAGTCGACGAGCAAGAAGAGGCGGTGAGCTTTGCTTCTCATGAACGTGCCTCGTTAGGTCAGCTCGATCGTCAGGTCGTGGTTGACCAGCTGGTAGAGTCCGGGCTCTGGACCGCGTTACGTACGCGTCCTTTCTCGCGGACACCGGCCATCGACAGCACGCCTACCGATATTTTTGTTACTGCTGTGGATACTCATCCACTCAGCGCTGATCCGGCGTTGATCATCAACGAGAACACACAAGCATTTGAAGACGGCCTCAAGGTGCTAACCCGCCTGACCGAGGGCAACGTTTTTCTGTGCAAGGGCGCTAACGCCTCTGTTCCCGGCGATGATGTCGAGGGTGTTACCACCGAAAGCTTTGCAGGGCCTCATCCCGCAGGCCTGGTAGGGACCCATATTCATTACCTGTCGCCCGTCGCCCTGCATAAAAAGGTATGGCACATTGGTTATCAGGACGTCATTGCGTTTGGCAAGCTGTTTGCCGAAGGTAAGCTCGACGTAAACCGTGTGATCGCGATTGGCGGTCCGCGTGCCGAGAATCCGCGTTTGGTGCGTACCCGTGTGGGTGCGAGCATTGAGGAACTCCTGGCCGGGGATGTCATCCAACCGGAAGACACCCGCATTATTTCAGGATCAGTCTTCTCGGGCTTTGCCGCCGAAGGAAAGCTGACCTATCTGGGACGTTTCGACAATCAAATCAGTTTGCTTGAAGAGGGTAACAAGCGCTCTTTCATGGGCTGGTTGTCGCCAGGCGCTAACCGCCATTCCGTACTGGGTATTTATCTTTCCAAGATCAAGGGCCTGAGCAACTACGCCCCCACAACATCGACTAATGGGTCCGAGCGTGCCATGGTGCCAATTGGCGTCTATGAAACCGTGATGCCGCTGGACATTATGCCGACGCAGTTGTTGCGTTCGCTGATCGTGGGCGACATTGAGGTTGCCATGCAATTGGGGTGTCTGGAGCTGGACGAAGAGGACCTTGCCCTGTGTACCTATGTTTGCCCCGGCAAATACGAGTACGGTCCCATTCTGCGTGACAATCTCACCATGATCGAGAAAGAGGCCTGATGATGGGTATTCGACAAACACTCGATAACATCGAGCCGCACTTCCATAAAGGTGGTAAGTACGAGAAGTTTTACCCGCTTTATGAAGCCGTAGATACGATTTTCTACTCTCCCCCCAGCGTGGCCAAGACCACTGCCCACGTGCGCGATGGCATCGACCTCAAGCGCATCATGATCACCGTCTGGATGTGTACCTTCCCGGCGATGTTCTTTGGCATGTGGAACGCGGGCTGGCAGGCCAACACAGCCATCGAGGCAGGCTATGCATCGATGGACGGCTGGCGCGAAGCCATCATGATGACCCTGGCAGGTGGGCACGACCCGAGCAGCCTGTGGGCAAACTTCGTGTTGGGGGCAACCTACTTCCTGCCCATCTACCTGGTGACCTTCGCCGTCGGTGGTTTCTGGGAAGTGCTCTTTGCCATCAAGCGTGGCCACGAGGTCAATGAAGGCTTCTTCGTGACATCCGTGCTGTTCGCCCTGATCCTGCCGGCGACGATTCCGCTCTGGCAGGTGGCGTTGGGTATCACCTTTGGCGTGGTCATCGGCAAGGAGATTTTCGGGGGGACCGGCAAAAACTTCCTGAACCCCGCGCTGACCGGCCGGGCATTTCTGTACTTTGCTTATCCGGCGCAAATTTCCGGTGATTCTGTCTGGGTGGCAGCCGATGGCTATACAGGTGCCACGGCGCTGTCGCTGGCCTTCCAGGAAGGCATGGGCTCTCTGGCTGATACCTTCAGCTGGTGGGATGCTTTCCTAGGCTTTATTCCCGGCTCGGTAGGCGAGGTGTCCACGCTGGCGATCTTTATTGGGGCCGCCGTCTTGCTGTGGACCGGGATAGCCAGTTGGCGAATCATGCTGGGCGTCTTCCTGGGCATGGTCATCACCAGCACGCTGTTCAATCTGATCGGGTCTGATACCAATCCGATGTTTGCAATGCCGTGGTACTGGCACCTGGTGATCGGTGGCTTTGCCTTTGGCATGGTGTTCATGGCGACGGATCCCGTGTCTGCCTCCATGACCAACCAGGGCCGCCTGGTGTTCGGCGCCTTGATCGGCGTGATGACGGTGCTGATCCGCGTGGTGAACCCGGCTTTCCCGGAAGGCATCATGCTGGCGATTCTGTTTGCCAATCTGTTTGCCCCGTTGATTGACCATTTCTTTGTCCAGGCCAATATCAAGCGTCGCGTCAAGCGCACGGGCGTACCGGCCGAGGAGACTGCCTAATGGCACAAGGTAATAACTCCATCAAGAAAGTTCTGATAGTGGCGTTTGCACTGTGTATCGTGTGCTCCGTCATTGTCTCGACGGCGGCGGTGGCATTACGCCCCGCTCAGCAGTTGAACCAGGAACTGGACCGTAAGACCAACATCCTTAACGTGGCCAAACTCTACGAGCCGGGTATGGATGTTGAAGAAGTATTCAGCAACCAGATCACGGCCCGTGTCGTTGACATGGATTCCGGTGAGTATACCGATGAGTTCGACCCGGAGACCTTCAATAACTTTGAAGCCGCGCGGGATCCGGCCACTGGCCGTACGCTGTCGGGTGAAAAGGATATTGCGGGTCTAAGCCGGGTAGAAAACTACTCCACGGTGTATCTGATTGGCGATGCAAGCGACCCGGAACAGATTGTGTTGCCGATTCGTGGTCAGGGCCTTTGGGGCCTCATGCGTGGCTTCATCTCCGTAGAGGGTGACGGCAATACCATTGTCAGTATCACCTACTACGAGCACAGCGAAACGCCTGGCCTGGGAGCCGAAGTCAACAACCCGCGCTGGCAGGCCCAGTGGGAAGGCAAGGAGATTTACGACGAAGAGGGCGATCTCTCGCCGGAAATCCACCTGACCAAAGGCGGCGCAAGTAACGAACACGAAGTGGATGCGCTATCCGGCGCTACGCTGACCAGTAACGGCGTGACCAACATGCTGCAATTCTGGTTAAGCGAAGAAGGCTTCGGTCCGTATTTGGCGAAATTCCGTAGCGGTACTGACCCGGAAGACGCCGAAGACACCGATACCAACTTCGAAGACGTTGAGGGGGCCTAATCATGGCGGACGTAAATGCAAAAGGCGTTTTAACAGCGCCGATTTTCAAGAACAACCCCATCGCACTGCAGATATTGGGTATCTGTTCGGCGCTGGCGGTGACGACCAGCATGAGTGTTTCGCTGGTAATGGCGTTGGCGGTTATTTTTGTAACGGCATTTTCCAATCTGTTTGTATCGTTGATCCGGAATCATATTCCGTCTTCAATACGGATCATTGTCCAGATGACCATCATCGCCTCGCTGGTTATCGTGGTGGATCAGGTCCTGAAAGCCTATGCGTATGAAATGTCCAAACAGCTGTCGGTGTTCGTCGGTTTGATCATTACCAACTGCATCGTCATGGGACGTGCGGAAGGCTTTGCGATGTCCAACACGCCCGGCATGTCCTTCCTGGACGGTATCGGTAACGGTCTGGGTTACGGCTTTGTACTGATGGTCGTCGGCTTCTTCCGTGAACTGCTGGGCTCAGGCAGCGTGTTTGGCTTTACAGTACTGCCGACCGTTCAGGACGGTGGCTGGTACGTGGGCAACGGCTTGCTGCTGCTTCCGCCTTCTGCATTCTTCATCATCGGCCTGCTGATCTGGGTGCTGCGTTCACTCAATCCTGAGCAGGTTGAAGAGAACGAGTTCAAGATGAAGGAAAATACTCAACCGAAGGAGGCCGTGTAACATGGAACATTATCTAAGCCTTTTTGTTGCGTCGGTCTTCGTTGAAAACATGGCGTTGGCCTTCTTCCTCGGCATGTGTACCTTTCTGGCCGTCTCCAAAAAGGTATCCTCAGCGATTGGCCTGGGTATTGCCGTTATTGTCGTACTGACCGTCACCGTGCCGGTCAACAACCTGGTATACACCTTCCTGCTTCAGGAGGGTGCACTGACCTGGACCGGCATCAATGGTGCTGAAAACATCGACCTGTCGTTCCTCGGCCTGCTCAGCTATATCGGGGTTATCGCAGCACTCGTCCAGATCATGGAAATGTTCCTGGATAAGTACGTGCCTACGCTCTATAACGCGCTGGGGGTTTTCCTACCGCTGATCACGGTGAACTGCGCCATTCTCGGTGGCGTACTGTTCATGGTCGAGCGTAGCTATAACTTTGGTGAGTCGGTGGTCTATGGCTTTGGTGCCGGTACTGGCTGGGCGCTGGCGATCGCTGCCCTGGCAGGTATCCGTGAAAAGCTCAAGTACAGCGATGTACCGGCGGGCTTGCAGGGCCTGGGTATCACCTTTATCACCGTAGGGCTGATGTCGTTGGGCTTTATGTCCTTCTCAGGTATTCAGCTTTAATCGGAGCCGGTTTTCCCGACGGTGCATACGCATCGTCGGGGCAAAGAAAACCCTTCAGCAATAGGAAACCGACATGGTTGATACAGCTGTCATCTTGCTCGGTGTTGTCATGTTTACGGTCATCGTTATCAGCTTAACGGCGATCATTCTGGCAGCGCGAAGCAAGCTTGTGAGTAGTGGGGACGTGACCATTGAGGTCAACGATGACCCTGAACATACCTTGACGACCCAGGCCGGTGGCAAACTACTGAACACCCTGGC
Source organism: Halomonas sp. Mc5H-6 (assembly GCF_024124705.1). Taxonomy (NCBI): domain Bacteria; kingdom Pseudomonadati; phylum Pseudomonadota; class Gammaproteobacteria; order Oceanospirillales; family Halomonadaceae; genus Halomonas; species Halomonas sp. Mc5H-6. The sequence goes on along the minus strand of NZ_JAMXSI010000007.1, from coordinate 10,330 downwards.
CGCCAACGGCATTTTCCTTTCCTCGGCCTGTGGCGGCGGTGGTTCCTGCGCCCAGTGCAAGTGCCGTGTAGAGACCGGCGGTGGTTCTATCCTGCCCACCGAAGAGTCCCACTTCACCATGCGCGAGAAGAAGGAAGGCTGGCGTCTTTCTTGCCAGGTGCCTGTCAAGCAGGACATGAAGATTGAAGTGCCTGAGGAAGTGTTTGGCGTCAAGAAGTGGGAATGCGAAGTTATCGATAACCCCAACGTTGCCACCTTCATCAAAGAGCTGAACCTGAAGCTGCCGGAAGGCGAAGAAGTCGCTTTCCGCGCCGGTGGCTACGTGCAGCTGGTGGCGCCGCCGTACGATATCAAGTTCTCTGATTTTGATATCGAAGAGGAATACCGTGGCGATTGGGAAAAATTCGGCTTGTTCGACGTTTCCCACAAGAACAACGAGGAAATCATTCGCGCTTACTCAATGGCGAACTACCCCGATGAAAAGGGTATCCTCAAGTTCAACATCCGTATCGCGACACCGCCTCCCGGCACCAGCCATCCCCCCGGCTTGATGTCCACCTATGTCTTTAGCCTGAAGCCGGGCGACAAGGTGACCGTGATGGGGCCGTTCGGTGAGTTCTTTGCCAAGGATACCGACGCCGAAATGATCTTTATCGGCGGTGGTGCGGGCATGGCGCCGATGCGCAGCCATATTTTCGACCAGCTCAAGCGGTTGAAAACCGATCGTAAAATTTCATTCTGGTACGGTGCACGCTCATGGCGTGAAACCTTCTACAATGAAGAATACGACCAGCTGGCGGAAGAATTCCCGAACTTCGAATGGCATCTGGCGTTGTCAGACCCGCTACCCGAGGATAACTGGGAAGGAGCGACGGGCTTCATTCACAACGTGTTGTATGAAAACTATCTGAAGGACCACCCCGCGCCGGAAGATTGCGAGTACTACATGTGTGGGCCGCCCATGATGAACGCCTCGTGCATCAAGCTGCTGCTTGATCTGGGTGTTGAGCCGGAAAACATCATGCTGGATGATTTCGGCGGTTAATAGCATGCCCAAGGGCAATTGCGGGGCTGGCCATTGGCTGGCCCCCTTTATTTTCGCGTTGTGGAATATCAGGCACTAACGGAACTTGTTATTGTCTACTGGTAAGGCCCCATCGTGAGAGGAGGTAATTATGGCTATCTGGCTACTGGTTTTCGGGTTCATGGCCCTTGTAATGACGGTCATGGCCGTGGGCGTCATCATGGGACGCAAGCCCATTGCGGGCTCCTGTGGCGGCTTGAATCAAATCGGCATGAAAGACGGCTGCGATATCTGCGGGGGTAAAGACAAGGTGTGCGAGGAAGAGAACCGTAAACGCGGTAGCGCACGTCGCCGCAGCGATGAAAGCCGTGGCGCCGATCTCGGCTACAACGCTTCCCGCCGTTAATTTCCGACTCACAGGATTGATGATTTCCCAAAACGCCGTGGCTTTGCCACGGCGTTTTCAGTTATCTGCCCAGCTGATTTTCCAGCACTTCCTGAGCACGCTCCTGCCAGCTACCTTCGATGGCCGCCGCTTTGCTGAGGGCTTCTCGAGCCGCCCCAGGCTGCTCCCTCTGTAGCTGCAACAGCCCGATATTCAGCCACGCTGCGCCCATCTGCGGATCACGCTGAGCGGCTGCCTGGAAGGCGCTGAGCGCTTTGTCCGGCTGCTGGTTGGCGTAATAGGCATTCGCCAGGCCGAACTGACCAATCGCATTATTGGGGTAACGCTCCGTCATTGCCTGCCAGCTGCCCAGCGTGGCTTCAGGGCCATGCGCTTCCTCGTAGGCGCTGATCGCATTGATCGCGTTGCGTGCGGTAATGCCTTCGGGCAGGGTGCCAGGCTTGGCCACCACAAATCCCCAGCGATCGGTTCTTGCCCAGGTGGCATCAAAGCGGCTGAAAGACAGGGTATGCCGCTCGATTTCGCCACTGCGCAGTATCAGGGTATCGTCATCCAGGTCGTAGCCAATCGCCACCGCGTAATGCCACATGGGAAATGCCGCAAGTGACAGGTTCTGCATGACCAGCACCGGGTCCCCGGCCGCCAGATGCCCCAACAGGTCGTCGAAGCTGCCGCGAATGGGATAGGCGATACGCTCATGACGACGCACGGTGGCCAGCATTTCCGGTTGGACACTGCCTTCGCGGCCAGGAATGAATACCTGGGGAATAAGCGTCTCGACGTCGGTATCGACCCCCTGATGGTTCAGGACCATGGCCAGCGCTGCCGGGCCGCACTGGTACTCGGTCTGGGCGTAAAAGGGGACGTCGCTGATCTCGCTTTGGCGGGGCAGGCGCTGCTCAGTGCTATCGCGCAGCTGCGGCGCGCTGGCGCAAGCCGTGAGTAACAGTACCAAGACGAAAACGCCCGCGAGGCGGGCGTTTTGAAAACAGTAGATAGTGTTCATGAAGAAAGGCTTCATGGATTAGCGGGTAAACGGATAAACATCGGTCAGGCCGAGAATGTCAGTGACCAGTAGAATAATAAAGACCGCAAACAGGGCGCCCACGACCCCTGCGCCAGCTGGCAGCTCTTCCAGTTGGTTGGCCATCTGCTGGGCTTCAGCATCGCTCAAGGCGGCAACACGCGCTTCCACCTCGTCCAGATCAACGCCTTGTTTGACCAGTTCGTCCTGGATGTCGGCGCGGTTAAGCAGCTGGTGGATCCGCTCGCGGTCTGCCTGGGCACCGTCGTTGGCAAGCACGGACTGAGTGCTGACAAGGTCCGTTGTGGAGGAGGCCGGTGCCGCTGCAACGGGCAGGCTGGTAATGACCAGGGCAGCAATTAGCAGCGTCGAGAGATAGGCACGTACTTTATTCATCGTCTTGATCCTTAGACATGTTTGTAGGGATGGGCCAAGCACAAATGGCTTGAAACAAAAGTATAGGAAGAATTTAGCCTTTTTTTAAGCCGGGTACACGCTTTGGTACCGAGAATTCACGGTTGTTGCTTATTCCGGCAGCAGCGCACGGAGGTCGGTCGCCACAAGCCAGGACCTAAAAGCTGGGCGCAACGCGGTACGTCCAGGCGGATTCAGCCAGTAACCCGCGTCCACCGGCCATGGTCATCGCCAGGTCGTGCAACCCGGGCCATAACGGCACCGGTGACGCCCCTTTAACGGCGAGATCCAGTCGCTGAGCCATCAATAGCAGCTTGTGCAACCGCTTCATGGGTAGCCGCTGAGTGGCTTTTTGATAGGCCGGACGGCGCTTGTCGAAAATCATCGGCTTTTGTGCCTTGCAGGCGTGCTCAAAGCTCTGGCCCTGGTCCATGTGCTGATGCAGCGACAATAGGGTGCGCAGCTCGCGGGTTAGCGCCCAGAGGACGATAGGCGCTTCCACGCCCTCACTGCGCAACCCGGTGATAATCCGCGAGACACGGCTGGGCTCGCCTTTCAGACAGGCGTCGGCCAGGGTGAAGACATCAAAGCGGGTGCTGTCTTCCACACCCTGGGCGATGCTTTCCGCGGTAAGCCGGGTGCCCTGGGGGTGGATGAGGGCCAGTTTCTGCATGGCCTGGTCAGCGGCCAGCAGGTTGCCTTCGGTGCGTTCACCCAACAGGCGAGCGGCGTCCAGGTCGATCTGCAAGCCGTGAAGCGAGGCGCGGTCGCGTAGAAAATAACCCAGCCGCGAGACATCAACCGGCCATACCGGGACAAACAGGCCATGCTTATCGAGAGCCTTGAACCAGGCACTTTTTTGCTGCTTGGCATCCAGCTTGCCCATGCTGATCAACAGCAGGTCATCGTTATTGTCCAGGTGCTGGGCGTATTCAGCCAAGGCCTTGCTTCCTTCCTGGCCCAGCTTGTGTTGGCCCAAACGCAGTTCAAGCAGTTTGTTGGTGGCGAACAGCGACAGGTTGCTCGCCACCTCGAGCAGCCGCCCCCAGGCAAAGTTGGGCTCCACGTCCAGGACTTCGCGTTCTTCGATACCCGCCTGGCGGGCAGCGGCTCTCACGGCATCGCAGGCATCACGGTGCTGCAGGGGCTCATCCCCCGCCACGATCACGACCTTGGGCAGCGACTTGGCCAGGGCAGCGGGCAGTTGGTCGGCAAAGACTTTCACGAGGCGTTATCAAGGGCGCTGAGACGTTCGATAATGCGCTGCGTCAATTCACGATTGAGGGTCTGCTCGGCTTCATTGAACAGGTCCTCGCGGTTGAGCAGGTCATTGTCGTTGACGCGAATGCGGGTGCTGGTCGACAGCGTTTCACCGTTGAGCAGGTAGGCGTTGTCTTCCCGGCGCTGGACAGACAGCGTAATGTTAAGGGTCAGCTCGTGGTCTCGGCTACCGCGAACTTCGCCGCCCAGGCGTCGTTCGTCCAGCCTCGGCGACCCCAGCGTCACGCGCCATTCGCCGCTATCACCAAGCCGAGTGCCTAGCTGTTCCAGGCGACTGGTCAGCTGGCGAGCCAGGTCGCTATTGGTATCGCCTTCAAGGGCCAGCGGCGGCAGGCTGGGCATTGAACCCGCACCGCGCAGTCGAAAACCGCAGGCGCTGAGGAGCACGGCCGTTGAGGCGGCCATGCTGGTGGCTAAAAAAGTCCGTCGATTCATCCGCTCACCACTATGTTGACCAGCTTGCCCGGTACCACGATGACTTTACGCACCGTCTTGTCTTCCAGGTGACGCTGGACGTTGTCGTTTTCCATTGCCAACTGCTCGATGGCGGCTTTGTCGGCGCTGGCGGGGGCTTCCAGGCGGGCGCGCAATTTGCCGTTGACCTGAACCACAAGCTCGATGGTGTCGCGGGTGAGCGCCGCTTCGTCGACGGCAGGCCAGGGCGTTTCGATCGCCGGGGTCGTATGGCCCAACTGCTGCCACAGGCGATGGCAAAGGTGCGGCGTGATCGGTGCCAGCAGCAATACGCAGGCTTCCAGTGCCTCACGGCTCACCGCAAGCCCTTGGGCCGAGTCGTCCTCGAAGCGGGCCAGGGCGTTGGACAGCTCCATCACCGCGGCAATGGCGGTGTTGAAGGTCGTCCGGCGGCCAATGTCGTCGCTGGCTTTCTTGATGGTTTCATGGGTTTTGCGGCGCAGTGCCTTCTGGTCGTCATCGAGCGCGGCCACGTCCAGCTTGCCCGGCGAACCGGCTTCAAGATGTTCGTGCACCTGCCGCCACATGCGCTTCAGGAAGCGGTGGGCGCCTTCCACGCCGGAATCCGACCACTCCAGCGACTGCTCGGGGGGTGCGGCGAACATCATGAACAGGCGAACGGTGTCGGCGCCGAACTTGTCGATCATCGACTGCGGGTCAACGCCGTTATTCTTCGACTTGGACATCTTCTCGATGCCGCCCATTTCCACCGGCTGGCCGTCGCTGATCAATACCGCGCTCAGTGGACGGCCTTTCTCATCGCGCTTGACCTCGACATCGGCGGGGTTGAACCACTCCTTGCCGCCGTTCTCGGTGGCGCGGTAGTAGGTTTCCGCAATCACCATGCCCTGGGTCAGCAGCTGCTGGAAGGGCTCGTCGGAATCCACCAGGCCAAAGTCACGCATCAGCTTGTGGAAGAAGCGGGCGTAGAGCAGGTGGAGAATGGCGTGCTCGATCCCGCCGATGTAAAGGTCGACCGGCAGCCAGTAGTTGGCGCGCTCATCGAGCATGGCTTCGTGGTTGTCGGCGCAGCAGAAGCGCGCGAAATACCACGAGGACTCCATGAAGGTATCGAAGGTGTCGGTTTCCCGGGTCCAGCCGTCGCCCAGGTCGGAAAACTCGGGCATCTTCTTGAGCGGTGACCCCGAGGCGTCGACGGTGACTTCCATCGGCAGCTCCACCGGCAACTGGTCATCGGTGAGCGGCACGGTCTGGCCTTCAGGGCCGTATTTGACCGGAATCGGCGCGCCCCAGTAACGCTGGCGGGCCACCCCCCAGTCGCGCAGGCGGTAATTGGTCTTGACCTCGCCGCGGCCCATCTCGGCGAGCTTGGCGGCGATTGCATCAAAGCCTTCCTCAAAGCCCAGCCCGTTGAACTCGCCGGAATTGATCAGCGTGCCGTGTTCGGCATACGCGCCCTGCGACAGGTCGGGGGTGTTGCCGTTTTCATCGGCAATCACCGGCTTGATCTCGATGCCGTACTTGGTGGCGAACTCCCAGTCGCGCTGGTCGTGGGCGGGCACGGCCATGACCGCCCCGGTGCCGAACTCCATCAGCACGAAGTTGGCCACAAAGACGGGCACTTCGTTGCCGGTAAGCGGATGAATGGCCTTGAAGCCCGTGGGCAGGCCCTTTTTCTCCTTGGTGGCCATTTCGGCTTCCGAGGTGCCGCCCCGGGCGCACTCCTCGCGGAAGGCCTGCAGCTCGGCGTTGCATTCAGCGGCCTGTTTGGCCAGCGGGTGATCGGCGGCGACGGCCATGTAAGTAACGCCGAACAACGTGTCCGGGCGCGTGGTGTAGACCGAAAGCGGCTCGCCGCTCGAGCCGTCGGGGGCCTTGATATCGAAAGACAACTCGACGCCCTGGGACTTGCCGATCCAGTTGCGCTGCATGGTCTTGACCTGCTCGGGCCACTCGACGTTGTCGAGATCCGCCAGCAGCTCATCGGCGTAGTCGGTGATCTTCAAAAACCACAGCGGGATTTCCTTGCGCTCGACCAAGGCGCCGGAACGCCAGCCGCGGCCCTCGATGACCTGCTCGTTGGCCAGAACGGTCTGGTCGACCGGGTCCCAGTTGACCGTGGACATCTTCTTGTACACCAGCCCCTTTTCCACCAGCTTGGTGAAGAACCACTGCTCCCAGCGGTAATAGCTGGTATCGCAGGTGGCGAATTCACGGCTCCAGTCGTAGGCAAAGCCAAGGGCTTTCAACTGATTGCGCATGTAGTCGATGTTCTGGTACGTCCACTTGGCGGGCGGCACCTGGTTTTGAATCGCGGCGTTTTCCGCCGGCATGCCGAACGCATCCCAACCCATGGGCTGCATGACATTCTTGCCCTGCATGCGCTGGAAGCGGGACACCACGTCGCCGATAGTGTAGTTACGCACGTGGCCCATGTGCAGCTTGCCGCTGGGGTAGGGGAACATCGAAAGGCAGTAAAACTTTTCGCGGTTCGCGTCCTCTACTGCTTTAAAGCATTGATGTTGATCCCAATATTGTTGGGCGTCGCGTTCAATTTCACGAGGGCTGTAGTGTGCGTCCATCGGTTTATTTAATGCCTTGGCGTATCGCCCAAGTTGGGCGCAAAGTGAATGTTAGATGACGACTGTCAGATTAATGGCGTCGATTGTATCCTATGCAGGTGTATCCTTGAACGGCTAGGCCATGATAGGTCACACCGCGCGTCGACAAAAGGAGAGGGACCATGAGTGAACAACACAACGACCATCGCCTGCGCGAAGGCTACGAGCGTTTGCTGGAACGGATGCGGGATGGCGCTGACGAGCTGACCTGGGACAATCTGCAAAAGGACCTGGACGACGCCGTTGAATTTGAAGCGGAGCTGGAAGAGTACACCAAAGACGAACTGGCTTTGCTACGGGCCTGGGTGGAGCGTGACCTGAAAGACATGCGCCACTACATGTCGGATACCGGTAAGCAGGTAGCCCACTGGCTGGGTATCGATATTGACCACCTTACCCGCCGCGTAGCGGAATCGCTACTTTCGATTGCCGACCGTAGCATCGTCGAGCGTGAGCGCTTTGACGATGACCTGGAAGCCGCCCGCGCCGATTACTGCGAAGGTGAGCTGGCCGCTCCCGGCCTGATGGCCTGTGTGCACTGCGATGCCCAGGTGATGCTGGAAAATGTTGCGCGTCTGGAGCCTTGCCACCAGTGCGGCCATCGTTACTTTTACCGCTTCCCCGGCAAAATCGTCGAGACCTGATACAACGCTAGCCGACGGTCAAACTGACGCCTGCGATCGCGCCCAGCGAAAGCAGGCTCAGGACAGCAGCGTACAGCAGGTTGTTGGTCATCATCCGGTAGCCGCTCACCCCGTAGCGGCCCTGAAGGGACAGGTTGATGCCCGACAGCGGCCCCACGCTGGTGCCCACCGCCCACGAGCTCAATGCCACAAAGGCAAACAGCGTTTGCTCACCGCCCTCCAGATTGAGTATCGAGGCCAATACCGACACGCCGATAATCGGGTGCAACCCGGCCAGGGCACTCAGGGAGATAGCGGCGAAGCTGATCATCGCCTGGGGTGTGCCAAAGTCAGCAAACAGGGTCCAGTCGCTACCCGCCGCGGCCGATACCAGGGTGGAAAGCCCTAGCGTCAATAACCCCGCCGCCAGGAACAGCGATACCTCGCCGCGCATGGCAGGTAAGCGGCTGAGGGTATGCTGGCGGACTCGCCGCAGGGTAAAACGCGGACCCTCGCGCAGGTTGCTCAGCACCGCAACGGCCGGCAGCAGGAAAGTAATAATGCTGACAATGGTTAGCGACGGCGTCAGCCAGAAGTGAAACAACATCACCAGCGCCGCCATGCCCACGGGCATCAGCAGACTGCGCGGTGCCAGCGAATAGCCATCCACCTCGCGCAGGTCAAATCGCCGTCTAAGCTCCAGCGTCGTGAACAACCCCGCCATCATCGCCAGGGGAAAGCCCGCCAGAGCAATGTGCGCGTACTGGACATCGGGCACCAGCGAGATCACCAGGCCCATCGAGGCGAAAAACGGCGACCAAAGGGCGGCGCTGGAAAGCCCACGGTTAAGCGCCAACAGCTGCGGCATCTTAAGCGGCCCGCGCCGGGCCAGCTTATCGCCAACCATCAGCACGGTGGAAAGGTTCAGGATCGTACCCAGAAAATGCACGCCCAGCCAGGTGCGCAACACGCCACCCGCGCCGGTCACCCGGCTGCCCGAGGCACCTTTGCTGCCTTGCTTGCCAATCAGCGTAATAAAACTCACGCCCACCAGCATAGCCACCACGAACACGTTGCCTTGCAACATGGCAGGCCAATCAACCTCAGCGCCGTAAACAAACCGCGCCACCAAAAGCATGCCCGCACCCAGTGCAATCAACACCCCCGCCTGGATCCGCGAACGCCTGGGAATATCCCGCCACAGCAACATTACCGCCGCCCACAGCACATAGCTCACCGCCTGCGTGGTCGCCGCCCAGCCGCTAAACCCCGCTATTTGCACTACTAAGCCAAGCAAAATCAGCACGCCCGCCAAGCGCTGCCGAGAAGTCGTCTCTTGCATCTCAATCCCTTATGGTTGAGTTAGCAGGCTAATCGGGTTTGCAACGGAAGGCCAGCCCCGAACCGATCTGCAAGGCCTCAACACCCTGGGTCCGGTAAAAGCACCCACCAAAATGCACAGAACCCCCCCACGCCACGGAACCCCCTACAGCCACCACACCATTGTAGGAGCTCGACTTGTCGGGCGATTGATAAGGCCACAACACCTAATGCATGCATGGGTTCGAGAAAGCCACTAATCGGAATGCTCATAAATTCATAATGTTACGCCACCCACTACAAGCACTATACCAATGTAGGAGCCAGACTTTGTCGGGCGATTGATAAGGCCACAACACCTAACGCATGCATGGATTAGAGAAAGGCACCCACCAAAATGCCCAGAAACCCACCGCGCCACGCAACCTCTAAGGGCACCACACCAATGTAGGAACTTGTCGGGCGATGATAAAGCCACAACATCTAACGCACGCATGGGTTCGAGAAAGGCACCTACCGAAGCGCTCAGAAATCCAACTCGTCAAGCAACCCTACATGCCCCACACCAATGCAGGAGCCAGACTAGCCAAGCAATGAAAAGGCCAAAAACCCCGCCATGAACTTGGGGTGAGGAATGCCATAACAAAAAGTTAGTGTCTGCTTTGCAATGCCAAAGGAAACTGAGTAACGTCAACGATATAACGTCTGTGTAATTCGAAATAGGCGAAAAAATTGATGAGACGGTCGCAAGCGGAGCGTTCTAACGCATCCCAGTCGTACCGGGGCGGTAGCGTGCCTTCGTTTAGCGTATATGTTTTTCCGGTACGTGGGCTGTAGCGCTTTACTCGCATAGCAGCTTTCACACGATCCATTAGTTTCGGGGACCTGCTTTGCATATCCATTTGGTGTCGATCTCCTAATGGTGGATATGCATACAGTATTATTGAGCTTGGCAAAACACACAAGTGGTAGAATTCTGCAAATGTAGCCTAATTAATATTAATTTAATTGAAAATCATGTGGTTACACGCGAAAAGGTAGGTTACATTTGCTAAGGAGACTCTGAATAAGTCTCCGAAATCAGCGATAATACGGCCATCGTCAACTGCCTAGGATTCATTACCGCATGGATCAGATCACTTTCTCCGAAGCCGAGTACCAGAACAAGAAGCGAAAGACCCG